>CAYXJI010000071.1:3800-13047 GCA_964465175.1 uncultured Burkholderiaceae bacterium
ACAAACTTTATTAGAGGAGGCCGTGCCTTGGTGGTTTGCGCAAGAAAATGCCATCACCTTGCTCGATAGCGAAGAAAAAATCTTAGCCAAACGGATGGCGGGCGGCCCTGGAAAAAACATCTACACCCATAATCGCGCCTTAGAATTACCGCAATTAATCTTAACGCTCAACACCAATAGCACCAAGAGTGCGCCCAAACTACTAGCCAATCTGCTGGTACTCTCGGTGGTCTTATTGTCCCTAGGCTTAGTCTGGAGCCTGATCGCCTTAGGGCGCGAGATTCAGAGACGCTTGCAGGCAGAAGGCGCGCTGCGCAAAGAAGCTGCTTTTCGTGCCGCGATGGAAAATTCTTTGATTACTGGTTTGCGAGCGCGCGATATGGAAGGACGCCTGACCTACGTTAATCCCGCCTTCTGCAAAATGATCGGTTTTCCAGCCGAAGACTTGGTCGGAAAATTACCGCCCATGCCGTATTGGGCGCCCGAGGAAAGAGTGGAATATGAAACCCGCTTCGCGCAAATATTGACCGGCACGGTACAGCCTGAGGGATTTGAGATTATTTTTCAACGTGCCAATGGCGAACGCTTTCCAGTCTTAATCTACGAATCACCCCTAGTCGATGAACATGGTCAGCAAACGGGATGGATGAGCTCGATTCTCGATGTCTCGGAATTAAAACGCGCACAAGAACTCACGCGCCAACAAGAAGAAAAATTACACGCGAATGCCAGACTCGCCACCATGGGCGAGATGGCGTCCATGCTCGCCCATGAATTAAATCAACCGCTGGCGGCGATTTCCAGTTACACCACGGGCGCTTTGAATATTTTAAAACAAGAAGATGCTAATTCACTCACAGCATCGGCATCAGCGCCAGATGTAAGGCCAACGACGATACCAAAAGCTTTAAGACTATCGTTAAGTGACGTCTTAGAAAAAGCCAAACAACAAGCGCAACGTGCAGCCCAAGTGATACGCAGCGTGCACGAATTTGTCAAAAAACGCGAAGCGAGTCGTGAACTATTGAGCATCAATAGCCTGCTCCAAAGCGTCATGCCACTGATAGAGCTACAAGCGCAGAATGCCCACATTCACGTGCACTATCAAATCGACCCCGACTTGCCCGACGTCTTCGCCGATAAAGTCTTGATCGAGCAAGTGCTCTTAAACTTAACGCGCAATGCGATTGAGGCCATGCAAGAAGTCGCTTATCCCCAGCGCCAATTACAAATTCACGCCCACCGCAGCGCAAACCACCACCCCGATTATCCCAGTCAGGTCTTGATACAAGTGATCGATCAAGGGCATGGCATCTCGCCCGAAGTTGCAGAAAAATTGTTTTCACCTTTTTTCTCCACCAAGGCGACAGGCATGGGTATGGGTTTAAACATCTGTAGAACCGCGATTGAGTTTCATGGCGGCAGTTTGAAATATCGTGCCAATCCGGCGGGCGGAACGATTTTTGAATTCAGCCTTCCCCGCCCTATCGAACCATCACTTTAAAGCGAGAGAGAGACGCCATGTTACATATCGTTGACGATGAAGAAGTGGTGCGTGATGCCCTGCTATGGCTGGCTAAATCACGCCACATAGCCGCCACAACTTACGCGAGCGCTGAGCTATTTCTAAGCCATCTAGAATCGCACTGGCACTTCGCTAAGGAAGGTGATTGCATGCTGCTCGATGTGCGTATGGCGGAGCTGAGCGGTATCGCTTTGTTTGACATTCTCAGTGCAAAACAATTGACACAACGCCTACCCGTGATTTTTTTGACCGGACACGGTGATGTACCGATGGCCGTCGATAGTTTGAAACGCGGCGCGTTTGATTTTTTTGAAAAACCCTTCAATGACAATGCCCTCATGGACAGAGTGCAAGAAGCTTTACAAATGTCCTTACAAGCGGGCGCCGCCTTTGTCGTGCAAACCAGGCTCAATACTTTATCGCAAAGAGAGCGCGAAGTATTAGAACTCATCTTGCTCGGCAAAATGAATAAAAACATCGCCGACGAACTCGGCATCAGCATGCGCACAGTAGAAGTACATCGCGCCAATATCTTCGACAAAATGCAAATTAAATCGGCGGTGGAACTGGCGATCTTATTGAAGTAGTTTCCCCTCGAAGTAATTACCAATAAGCTCAAACCCCATGTTGCGCCAAAGCCCATTCAACATGCTCGCGCACTAAGTCCGAAGGATGCGTCAAACGTGCTTGTAAAGTCTGTACGATCGCTTCATTCGCTTTCATGGATGCCGCCGCGTTACCCAATCCCACCGCCAAATTGCGCAGCCATTTTTCATGACCTATGCGACGAATTGGACTGCCTTCCATGCGGCGTAAAAAATCGGCCTCATCCCATGCGAATAACTCCAGCATGCTGCGGGTATCCAAACCATGGCGCACGTCAAAGTCCTCGACTTGCGCGACTTGAGCGAATTTATTCCACGGGCAAAAGAGTTGACAATCGTCGCAACCATACACGCGATTACCAATTAAGGGACGCAACTCAACTGGAATACTACCGTGCAGTTCTATCGTTAAATAAGAAATACAACGACGCGCATCAAGATGGTAAGGCGCGATAATCGCTTGAGTCGGACACACCTCCATGCAGGCGCTACACTGGCCACAATGATTGCTGGTGGGCGGATCTACCGGTAAGGGAATATCGACCAAGATCTCGCCCAAAAAAAACAGCGATCCCGCCTCACGGGTCAGCAACAAAGTATGTTTACCGCGCCATCCTAGGCCAGCTTTTTCTGCCAACGCGACTTCCATCACGGGCGCAGAGTCGGTGAACACCCGATAGCCAAATGCGCCGACCTGCTCGGCAATACGATCGGCCAACTGCTGTAAGCGCTGGCGCAAAACCTTGTGATAATCGCGTCCGCGTGCATAAATCGAAATGACGGCGGCATCGGCGGCGAACGATTTTTCACGTTCACGCCAATTCTCTGGCGTATCGCGCGGTAAGTAATCCATCCGCGCCGTAATCACTCGAATCGTTCCCGGCACCAATTCCTCAGGCTGATAGCGCTTACTGCCATGCGATGCCATATACGCCATCTCGCCATGAAAACCCGCCGCTATCCATGCTTGATAAGCCGGTGCGACATGCGACAAATCGACGTCGCTAATGCGCACATCGGCAAATCCAAACGTGTGGCCTAGCTGTTTTATCTCTGCCGCAAGCTGGGCGTAATCGGGGCTGGGTATGGTCATAAAAAATGCGTTAAAAAAAGCTAAAACTCGGTGCTTTTTGCAATGTTTCGGTGGATTATGGTAAGGTGCGCGCTAAAGATCAAAGCCGTTTGCAAACCCTACATAATAATCAATAATAATCAAAATACGGGCTCAATCTAGAATGATAAAGGTCATCCAGCAATGCAACATTATAAAACAAGCCTGCCCGACGAAGCTGCGACCCAAGCCTTGGGTAAGCGCCTAGCACTTTGTTTACAATCCGGCATGGTCATTTACTTGCACGGTGATCTCGGTGCTGGCAAAACCGCGCTGACCCGCGCCATCTTGCACGCTGCAGGACATCAAGGCAACGTCAAAAGTCCGACTTATACCTTGGCAGAACCTTACCAAATTCAATTAAAGGCTGGTCCAAGCAAATTCATGCATTTTGACTTATATCGCATGATCAGTGCCGATGAATTTATCGAAGCGGGTTTTCGTGATGAATTTAATGCAGACACAATTTGCGTTGTCGAATGGCCAGAAAAAGCAGAAGGTCTATTGCCACGCGCCGATCTCGAGGTGTTTATTGATATTCTTACCCTAGGTCGTGAGGTAAAATTGCAAGCCAATTCCGAAAAAGGCATTACCTGTCTGAACCAATTGCACTTTGCGCCTACTCTCTGATGTCCAAGTTAATTAAAGCAACACCTGAAGCCCTAATGCCAACGCCAGCAGAAGGCAAACGCCGCCGTACTTTTTTAAAAGCGGGTGGCACTTTATTGCTCTCCGTACTTGCGCCACTTTCTGCGCACGCGATGCAAATTTTAGCGGTACGTGTCTGGCCTGCAGCCGACTATACTCGCGTCACTTTAGAAAACGATGCCGAATTAAAAGCCACGCACTTTTTAGTCAAAGACCCCAATCGTCTGGTGGTTGAGATTGAAGGATTAACCCTGAACGCCACGCTCAAAGAGCTGGTCGCTAAGATACAAACCAACGATCCCTACATCAAACAAGTGCGCGTGGGACAAAATCGTCCCAACGTGGTGCGTTTAGTGTTCGATCTAAAGGCCGAGATCAATCCGCAAGTTTTCACGCTCAAACCAGTTGGCGCTTATCAGCATCGCTTAGTTTTTGATCTCTATCCGGCCAGCCCGATTGATCCGATTACCGCCTTAATAGAAAAAGGCGAATGGCACAAAGACGACGCCCCCGTCACCGCGCCTAGCGTCGACCATACTAAGACCGACAAGGCGATCATCGCGGACGCTAAAGAGCAAAAAGACACGAAAGAAAATAAGGACAATAAGGAAACTAAGGAAACTAAAGAAATAGCGCCCGCCAATGCGCAAATACGCATGATCACCATCGCGCTTGATCCCGGCCATGGCGGTGAAGATCCCGGCGCTTTAGGCCGCGCGGGCAGTCGCGAAAAAGATGTGGTCTTGGCGATTGCCAAACGTCTTAAAGCCAAGCTAGAACAAATCCCGAATATGCGTGTCATGCTGACCCGCGATGGCGATTATTTTGTCCCGCTACAAACTCGGGTAAGCAAAGCGCGCGGCGTACAAGCCGATTTATTTGTCTCTATCCACGCCGATGCCTTCATCGAACCGACCGCACGTGGTTCTTCGGTCTTTGTCTTATCAGAAAAGGGCGCGACTTCTACCGCCGCACGCTGGTTGGCAAAAAAAGAGAACGATGCGGATTTAATTGGCGGTATCAATATTAAGTCGCAAGACCGCCATCTAGCCGGCGTCTTATTAGACCTCTCGACCACGGCGCAGATCAACGACAGTATGAAACTAGGCAAAGTGGTTTTGAAAGAAATTGCCAACGTCAATCGCTTGCATAAAGCCTCCGTCGAACAAGCGGGCTTTGCTGTACTGAAAGCGCCGGACATTCCAAGTATCTTGATCGAATCCGCTTTCATCTCCACTCCAGAAGAAGAAGCACGTCTAACCGATGATGGCTATCAGGATGAATTAGCCGAGGCGATCGTAAAAGGCATTAAAAAATACTTCGCTAAAAATCCACCGATGTCACGTAGCAAGCTTGCTTAAAATCTTGAAGGGCGGGTGCAACCCGCGCCGCCCGTCCATCAAGCACCTGGGCAGCGTGGGTTGCACCCGCCCCAAGTAATTACTGCACCATATATCGAACTTGAATCGTTAAAACGCAGGCAGCACCGCGCCTTTATACCGCTCTTGAATAAACTTTTTCACTTCCGCTGAATTCAAAGCCGCTGCAAGTTTTTTGAATGCTGGGCTATTCTTATTGTCTTCACGCGCGACCAATAAGTTGGCATACGGCGAATTAGCGTCTTCAATAAATAGCGAGTCTTTTAAAGGATTCAATTTCGCTTCTATCGCATAATTGGTATTGATTAAAGCCAAATCCACTTGCCCCAAAATACGCGGCAAGGTCGCCGCTTCTAATTCTTTGAACTTTAGATTTTTTGGATTTTCTACGATATCCTTTTTGGTTGCCGAGATATTGTTAATATCTTTGAGCTTCAACAATCCCTGCTTCGCCAATAAAATCAAGGCCCGACCGGAATTAGCAGGGTCATTCGGGATCGCAATCGTTGCACCATGTGGCAAATCGCTGAGCTTTTTGTATTTGCTGGAATAGCCAGCAAAAGGCTCTATATGCACTTTCACCAGCGGCACTTGCAAATCATTTTTATGGCTTTTCTTAAATTCGTTTAAGTAAGGCTGGGTCAAATAATAATTACCATCCAAATGTTTTTCATTGACCTGGACAGCGGGTTGTATGTAATCAGTGAACACTTTAATTTTGAGTGTCACGCCCTGCTTTGCTAGTATAGGTTTTACAAATTCTAAAATCTCCGCATGCGGCACAGGATTGGCGGCGATGGTAATGCTGTCTTGTGCATGACCTAGACCGCTTAGCAACAACAAGCTGACGCCAGCTAAGGATAAGCAAACGCGTTTACTGTTCTCTATAAAATTAGGCATATGACCTCACAATAGTTTTTTCAATTATTTACGGCTAAAGCGCGCCACTAAAACGTCGCCTAGCCACTGGAATATTTGTACTAGTATCACCAAGATCGCGACCGTCACGATCATGACTTCGGTCTGAAATCGCTGATAACCAAAACGCAGCGCGAGATCACCCAAGCCGCCACCGCCAATCACGCCTGACATCGCCGAATACGATACCAGTGCAATCGTGGTCACCGTAGTCGCCGCCAACAGTCCTGGCAAAGCTTCTGGCAACAAGGCGTGCAAAATAATTTGATAGGTTTTCGCCCCCATTGCCTGACAAGCCTCGATAATGCCTTTATCGACTTCACGCAAAACATTTTCAACCAAGCGTGCAAAAAATGGCGTAGTGCCGATCACCAAAGGCGGAATCGTACCCGCCACGCCTAGCGAGGTGCCGACTAAAAATAAAGTTAAAGGAATCAAGACGATCAGCAGAATAATGAAAGGCACGGAGCGCAACATATTCACGACAAAAGACAATAAAGCGTACAGCGCACCTTGTTGTAATAATTGTTTTTTACCCGTTAAAAATAGCAGCACGCCCAAAGGCAATCCCAGCAAAATCGTGAACACCAAGGAAACGCCAGTCATGGTCAAAGTATCCAAGGTGGCCTGCAAAATATCATCCCAATCTATCACTGAAAAATCCATATTAATTCTCCTTGGCGTGGGTAGACGGATTGACGAGTGCATTCGTGAGCAAGTGATTCAAGACATCGACACGAATGTCGGCCTGTCCTAATAATTTTAAAACAGTATCGATGTCATTTTCTTCGCCTAACAGCTCGACGATTAATTGTCCGTAAGGCGTATTTTTTATTCGCGCAATCACGCCTTGCAAAATCGTAATTTCAGCCTTGGTTTGCGCGGCAATGCGGCTCAATATCGGTTCATGCGTGGCCGAGCCGACATACGTCAAGCGCAGCAAATAACTGCACGAGTTCATCTGCCCACGTTGCGATAACTCCTGTAATAGGCTCAAATCCAAAGCCTGATTTTCAGCGACCAAACTTTGTGTCACGGCATGACGTGGATGGAGAAAAACTTCGACCACATTGCCGGTTTCGACGATTTCGCCGCCATCAATCACGGCGACACGATCACAGATGCTGCGTATCACTTGCATCTCATGCGTAATCAAAACGATGGTCAAACCCAGCTTTTGATTGATGTCGAGCAGCAGGCGCAATATCGCCTGCGTGGTTTCGGGATCGAGTGCCGAGGTCGCTTCATCGCATAAGAGTAAATGGGGATAGTTGGCCAAGGCGCGTGCGATGCCGACGCGCTGTTTTTGCCCGCCCGATAATTGCGCTGGATATTTAGCGGCGTGCTCTTGCAAACCGACCAATTCCAATAATTCTGCAACCCTAGCCGCGCGTTGCTGCGCTGTATATTTGCCCGTCAATTTGAGGGGAAACTCAATATTTTGTGCGACCGTTTTTGCACTCAATAAATTGAAATGCTGGAATACCATGCCGATACGCTGGCGCAATTCCTGCAACTGTGTGGGATTAAATTGCGTGATGTCTTCACCTTCAAACACCACCTTGCCGCGCGTTGGTCGCTCCAATAAATTTAAAGCACGCAGCAAAGTACTTTTCCCCGCACCAGAGCGGCCAATGATGCCAAACACTTCGCCTTGAGCGATGGACAGATTAATGTTGCGCAGCGCATTGATTTGACGCCCTTGCACTTGGTAGTCTTTTTCTAACTGAGCGATTTCTATCACTGAGGGGGTGTCCTTACATGTTATTCGCTGATTGTTGATGCAATGGTAGGCATCAACAAAAGATCAGGGCATTCTATAGAACTCAGGCCTACGTTTCCAATCTTTTAAAAGGCTATGCTTATGCCGCAGAAGAATTTGGAAGCAAATTGTTATGCAATGTTTTAATTGCGTAGGGAATCACTCGACGTGCGCGTCGGCGTCGGCATCAGAATCGCAAGCGACACCCGCCGCAATCCAACGTCGTATCCAAGATCGACAACGCGCTTCAAACCAAAGTGGAAGGTATCGTACATAATGCACAGGCCGTAGCAACATGCCGCAGCGGTACTGTTTGACATCGGCATGCCACTCTACAGCGCGACAAGCGCCACGCCACTGCCATAAGAATACCCGCGCCACAGGGCAAGGCTCAGCAGCACAACAGACACCGCAGCCATTACAAGCCTGTCCTATCAAAGGTTTGGCGGCTGCCTCTGGCTGCAACCAAATGATTTGGTGATCGGCGCCAGAGGTTTTCATTGTGTCTCGTGGTTTGTCTTACTAAGGAAGTGGTCTTATGCAGCTTTTTTCGCAAATAACTTGCGACTCAATTTCCACATCACGCCCAAAATGATAGGCACAATCGCGGCACCGACACCGATCATCACGATGATAGACAGATTATTTTTGATGAGGGGAATGTGTCCAAAATAATAGCCCGCCAAAATCAGAGAAACGATCCACAACACCGCACCCAAGACATTGTAAATCTGAAAATTGCGATGACTCATGTCAGAAAATCCGGCAACAAATGGGGCGAAAGTACGCACGATAGGCGTAAAGCGCGCTAAGACGATCGTTTTACCGCCATGTTTTTCATAGAAAGCGTGGGTCTTTTCCAAAGCACCTTTGTCAATCCAACGGGAATTACCCGCCATCACCCTGTGCCCTATTTTGCTGCCTAGCCAGTAATTAATCGAATTACCGGAGATAGAGGCAAATAACAAAATCGCGATCAAAAACCATGGATCCATTGCGCCTGCGGCACAAAAAGTCCCCGCGATAAACAGCAGAGAATCGCCAGGCAAAAAGGGAAAGACAACGAAGGCAGTTTCGCAAAAAATAATCGCAAACAGCACAACGTAAATCAAGGTGCCATATTGCTCAATCAGTTGCCCCATCTTATCGACATGCAACACCATATCTAAAAACTGCATAAAATCCATAATGCTCAACTTTCTTTGAGGGCAAATTCAATTTATTTCATTTAATGTGAGCTTACACAAAATTGTCCCAGCTAGAGCCTGCCCCCGAATGATTTAGTCGGGGGCGTGCCGA
>CAYXJI010000072.1:0-12862 GCA_964465175.1 uncultured Burkholderiaceae bacterium
GCAAAGCAAACCAATAACCACAAGCTGCCATGCAAGAGTGCCGAGCCGCCGAAGATAAGGAAGACTTTGAGAAAATTACGCTTTTGCATTGGTAATGCACGACTGACGAAATAGGCTGGTGCAGACAATGCACCAAACGCCAACATCGTCGGGATCGCAAATAGCAGCGAATTGATCCACTCGCCGCTATTCGTCAAAACTCATAATGCCGCTAACAAGCAACCTGCCATGAGCCCAATCGCGTAGCTCAATGAAATATTTCTGAGATTGGAGAGGATGGGATTCATCGGTCAATTATAGGGGTATCACTGATATCGGTAGCACTGCTTTGATCATTAATTTTTGATCTCTACGCCGCCCATGACCGCCATACCGGTAATGACTAAGCGTTTGCCTGCGTTCATGCCGGGGACACTGGAATCTTCTATGCCGCCCAAAAACGCCATGCCATTGTTGACCACCGTCCAGTCACTTGGAATTTTCAATACAATACCGCCCCAAAAAGCTGTGAGGTTTAACACCGCTTCGGTTTGGATGCTGGCATTGCGCAGATCTAGTTCGACACCACCCATAATCGCCGTAATCGAGCCACCACGAAAATCGGAGGAGGCGACATTACCCTGATTGCCACTCATGAGCGCAACGATATCGACCGAGGAATCCGACGTGATCGGTGTACTACTCGGCTTAAGCATGTTGGCTATTTTGGATGATTTATCTTTGAAAATGACGACCAAACCTGCGCCTATCAAGAATAAAGGCCACCAGTCACGCATGCGAAAATTGATAATGCCAAGGCGATTTAAGGTGATCACGACACCAGCGGTGATCAAGCCGCCTCCGATTAAATAACCCGAGCGCGAATTGGCTTGAGATAATTTGAGTGCGCCAACGAGGATAAAAATGGTAGGCCAAAATTGTAAAATGTCGCGCGTATTAAATAGGCGAAGATTGTCGAGTAAGGCAAGGGCGCCGATGACGATGATAAAGACGCCGAGTAATAGTCTTTGTTGCGGGTTTGCGTTTTTCATGATTTTTCTCGTTTAAAAATAGTGGAAAGCGGTGATTCTTATTGTTGAAAGGCGAACTGTTTGGTGCGCTTAGTGCCTTTGTTGGTCTGCGAAATAGCGAACGACCATATTGAGACCTGCGGCGATGACGAACAATGGCCAGCTATTGGAAAACGTTAAACCGTATAAGTCTTGCGTCACGGCGTACAACCACGCTGCCACGCCGATTTGGAAAAAACCATGCAACACTTCCGAAGTGCGATCCGCACTGACGACGCAAATCACACCTGACAAAGCGATCAGTGCGGGCCAATATTGATAGTAGTCTCGGGCATGAATGACAGCCATACGGTCAAGTAAGAAAAAAAAGCCGATGGCAACCAGTACGATGCCAAAGCTAATGCCCTCTTTACGCTTACGACGGTCGGCGGCGGAGATTGCTGGGATCGATGTCGTATCTAGTGTTGTTTTGAGGTCTGACATGGTATTTCCTTTCAGTATGGTGTCTCATGTGATTGCGTGCTATGCGCATTAATCCTTGCGCCACATCGATAAGATAATGGAGACCAATTGGGAAGTCATGCCAATTTCGGCGAGTGGCACTAAGGAGTCGGTAAATGACGAAAATGGGGCGCGAATGCCGCCTGGTCAGGGGGATCAGGCTGGCGATTTTTCACTGAAGATGCGTCGAAAGGTGAGGTTGATACGTGCCGCGATTGGCGATTTTTCTTTGGCGATGGCATGCAACCAATGGCGCTGCGTTGTGCCGCGCATGATCAGTAAGCTACCGTGCGCTAGTTTTATTTTGTAACGTAATTCGGGACGGGTCTTGTGCTTGAAGGCAAAATCACGACTAGCACCCAGCGTCAATGAAGCGATGATGGGTGTCGGTCCTAGCTCCGCTTCATTATCGCTATGCCAGCCCATGCTGTCTTGCTGATCGCGGTAGTAATTAAGTAGCACACTATTGAAACAACTCGCAGATTGGTTTTCAATTTTCTGTTTAACTTCGAGCAGCGGGCTGTTCCAAGCGAGTGGATGCAGGTGTAATCCTGAGTAAGAATATTCAGCATCGCTATTGCCGTACCACGCGCTAAGGCGTGGCTGTAATCGTTGCATGCCAGCGATTTTGATGCTTTCTTGCCGCCAGCTTGTTGTTGCAGCAAGTACGTCGAAGAGATGGCTCGCCTCGCGCGCACGATAAAACTCTGGGATATACAAAAGATCAGCATCTGGCAGAACGATGATTTCGCCTGCGTCCGCTACCGCGAAGAGAGAAGGCTGCAGCATCACGCTATTTACCTAATAATTTGTGACGCTCGTATTCAATATTCAGTATCGTCTTTTGAATCGCAATATCCATTGCATGAGGAAGCTCGATAAAGCTAAAGCCGACTTGAAATTTACCCAACTTAGTACGTTCAATCTGCGTAATATGTCTGACCACGACGGGGCAAGAGAGTGGCGATTTGCTGGCAATGTTTAGGTTCGCTTGCGGCAGGGTATCGCCCACTTTGAGCGTAGGCTCACCTAGCATGATTACACTAAATCCCGCGACGCTGAGATCGTGAATCGCCCATGCGCCTAATATCTCGATAGCCTCATTGATCAATTTTGCTTGAATTGGTTTGGCGATCGGTAATTGAATTCGAAAACTGTCGCGTCTTTGCAGGCGCACGACCCGTTCGGGGATAGGAACCCAGAATGCTTCTTGCTCACCCCACATGAAACGTTCAGGATTGAGGCCGGTAAATTGAACTTTGATGCCGTCGGGAAAAGCCATGAAGACACATTGCGGTGTTCTCGCTAAAAGCAGATTAGCTTTTTCATCCCCGCCCAGATCAAAGACCAAACCATCTGGGCGCGCCGATAGCAGTACAGTCAAAATAAAGTGCTGTCCACCATTAAAGTAAACCGACACGGGTTCGCGTCTATGGGCGAGTTCGTTCAAAACACTTAAAATTTCAACGCGGCTTAGTAGGAAATATTTATCCTCGATTTGTTCGTTGCTTAACGAGGCTGTCATGTGATTCTTTCAGCAGAAATAGGGAAATTCTGCTCATTGTAATAGTTGTATAAAGTGTTCAGCTGTGCGAATCACCGTTTCAGACGGAGAACCAAAGACGGTTTTTGTTTCTTGAACGATGAAGTCATTGGTGCCTTTGGTGCAATACAGTACGCCTTCAAAGTTAGTACCGAGATAGGTAAACGGTGTGAGTTTTGTTTTAACCGGAATATCGCTAGCAAGTAGCGCACGTAGTTTTCGCTCGACTTCGTAAAGATTGTTCGTTTCTATTTTTACCAGACCTCCTTTGGGATTCGGAAAGTTTGTAGCAAATAAAGGGTATTGTCCCATGGGGTTTTTCATGGAAATCCGGACACCCAGCTTTAAAAATTTGCTGACCGCGAAAAAATCATCTTCCGTAAACATATTCATTCTCCCATCTGCCGTTGTCCGGCTTGTTTGGATCTTTAGCGAAGGCGTTATTGTAGGACTTGATTAATAGTTTAGATTACCAGAGAGTTTCTTTTATCCCAATGAAATAGTAGTAAGTTGATTGAATTTATCGTCAGTATTGTGGCTAAATTCCAGTTTTGTGAAATTTCTTGATTGAAATAATCGGATTCAGCGGGCTTAGCGACACTGTAGACCTCATTTGTTTTACTATGGCAAGATTAGGACTGTTAATTTTTTGAACGATTTAAAATATGAATCAAAGAGAATCAGAGTTTGAATTTATCAAGGGTTTAAGCGCGGAATTATCTTCTCGCAATTTGGTCTTTCCGACCTCTCTAAAGGCAACGATGAAAATTCGGCAAGTCTTAGATGACCCCAATATGCCGATCGATCATGTTGCCCGCATTATTAGTACCGAGCCCGTTTTGTCGGCGCAGGTGTTGATGCTATCCAATACGGCGATGTTCAATCGTACCTCGAAGAAAATAGATGAATTGAAAGTGGCGGTTAAGTTGATGGGGTTTGGCGTGGTGCGCAATGTCGCGATTTCTGTCGGCATGAAGCAGCTCAAAGATCAACAAGAACACGCCGTGAAGTCCGAACAAATGGAGGGCTTATGGACGCGTAGTATGCGCGTTGCTGCACTGTCATTTGTGATCGCAAAAAATCGCACCAAACTGAGTGCTGATAAGGCGATGATTGCGGGTCTGCTGCATGATATCGGAAAATTTTACATCCTTAGCCGTGCCAGTCAGTATCAAGGCTTGTTCAGTTCCGATGCGGCTTTGTGGGATTTGGTCGATCAATGGCACACCGATATCGGTGCGGCGATCTTGGAGAGCTGGGAAGTGTCTGAGGATATCCGTGCCGCTGTGATGGATAGAAAACGTGATGATCTACCCGAGCATAGTCGTCCCACTTTAACCGACGTGGTGGCCGCCGCTGATTTTCTAGATGGTAATTTCGTCAAGCAGTCTCTGGACCATCTCGAAGAGCTTCCCGTTTCCTTGAGAAACCTCGGTTTAGACAAGCAAGAAACTGCCTTGCTGATGAATGAAACTAGACAAGAAATCGCGCAGATTCTGAGAGTGATTGCTTAAAATCGATTTTGCGCCCGGCATTTTTTGAACGGCAATGAAATTTCAAATCCTCAACTATTTGCGATGAACTTAGTTGAGTTTTTGCGTTCTAAGTTTGATTGCTGACATTGTGGTGTATGTCATCTTTATCCCTTGTTGTACTGATTTTTAGATTGGAGCAGGTATGAAAAAATTGTTATTGGCCCTGGTGATTGCTTCTGGTTTCACGCAAACTGCGTTAGCGGATGACGCCTTAAAGGCTGCTATTGCGAGCGCGCAGCGTAGCCCCACGAATGTCGTCCGCGATGATGCACGACATCCCTATGCCACGCTGAAAATATTTGGTATTAAACCTACGATGACCGTCGTTGAGTTGGCCCCTGGTGGTGGTTGGTATACTGAAATTTTGGCGCCATACTTGCGGAAAGACGGTAAATTAATTTTGGCGGGCGCAGGTAAAAGCCTGAGAGATAAAATAGCAGCGACGCCCGCGATGTATGACAAGGTCGCGATCGGTGAATTCGATCCTGCCAAAAAAATTGATTACGCGCCTAAAAATTCCGTTGATATGATACTGACTTTCCGTAACGTACATAATTGGATGGGTGCCAGTCCAACGGCGGCTAAATCCGTCTTTCAAAGTGCATTTGATGCCTTAAAGCCAGGTGGCGTCTTTGGCGTCGTTGAACATCGTTTGCCTGCTGCAGTCAAGCAAGATGAAAAAGCCAGTACAGGTTATGTGCAGGAAGCCTATGTCGTGGAATTAGCTAAAAGTGTCGGCTTTAAATTGGTCGGTAGCTCTGAAGTAAACGCCAATCCTAAAGATAAAACAGATCATGAAAAAGGCGTTTGGGCCTTGCCACCTGTGTTAGCCAACAAAGACAAAGATAAAGAAAAATACTTGGCGATAGGCGAAAGTGATCGTATGACTTTGAAATTTATCAAACCATAAACACGCATCCTTGCGGTGTGTTTATGGCATCCGCAAAAAAGTCCCTACCAATAAGCCCGATCAATGAAAAGATTGATTGGGCTTATTTTATTCTGCTAATTTGATGAAAGAGTGAAAGTCATGCAGCCATATTCCATAGCAATGCGTCGTGCAGCAGGCGCTGGTTTGCTCGCGCTTCCAATTACTTTTGTGCTCACCATCTCGACGAGTATGTTGCTCTCAACATCGCTGCAAGCGCAGACGATGTTTCGTTGTGGTAGTAATTATCAAGACAAGCCTTGCGCCAACGGTCAGGTCGGCAAAGTGATAGGCACGCAAAAAAGCGCCGCTACTGAAGTTGAGGCCAAGGCGGTCATTGATCCAGTTTGTCTTCGACGTAGTGAAGACGCAAAAAAAATTATTTGGCTGCGTCAAGGTGGCGCGGCCAAAGACGATGTGATGGCGAAAATGGAGAGTGGTGAACAGCAGCGCTTAGTGAATGAAGTCTACGCAACGCGCGGTGACACGCCACAAATGCGCGCCGCAATTGAAAAGCGATGTATGGACGAGCGTGGCTTCGCAAAGCGTCCAGAGAATATGTCGGATGCGGAGTTGCTCGGTTCCGTGAGAGCTTTGGAAAAACGCCTCAACGCAGCAGAAAAGGCTGACGCCGCGCGCGTTCCTGCAGCCGAACAAGAAGCGCCCGCAGCCAAGCGCAAGCTGCCATGTCCTAACATTAAAATGCAACTGGACATCGTCAATAATTCACTACGTGCAGGTGCCAACGCGCAGGAGATGCAGCAGTTGAAGCAACAAAAGCGCGAACTAGAAAAAGACTGAGTGGCAGGTGTGTGCAAATAGATCACAGGCACTTGTACTAGGTTTTGCTATGGCTGCTTTGTCGCTAGGTTTTTGCAAGAATGAACTGGGCTTAATCCAGGAAAAATAGTGAATTTTCATCGAACTTAATGTCGTTTAGTCGATCAAAATAGCAGAATTTGACGACCCCATGATTGGGGTTCGTTTCTAGTTTAAAACCATCGCGAAGGTAGACCTATGAGTAGATACACATTGAACGTCAATGGACAAACCAAATCGGTCGATTTGGTACCCGATACGCCCTTGCTGTGGGCGCTGCGAGATACTTTAGATTTGGTTGGTACCAAATATGGTTGCGGTGTGGGCCAATGTGGCGCCTGTATGGTGCAAATTAATGGCGTCCCGACGCGTTCTTGTATGACGCCGGTATCTAGTGTAGGGCGACAAAAAGTCATGACAATAGAGGGGCTTGATCCTAAAGCTGCCCACCCTTTACAACAGGCATGGCAAGAGCTAGACGTGCCGCAATGTGGCTACTGTCAAGCTGGGCAAGTGATGAGCGCAGTCGCTTTGTTGAAGGATAATCCTAATCCTAGCGATGCCGATATCGACGCCGCCATGGGCGGAAATTTATGTCGATGTGCAACATATTTAAGAATACGTGCTGGTATCCATCGTGCCGCCGAAATCGCCCGTACTCAGAAAGGTAAAAAATGAAAACAGCGGATTTGTCATTAGAAAAATCATCCCGTCGCGCCTTTCTGCAACAAACATCAGTCGGCGCTAGCGCTTTGGTGTTGGGTAGTTTTTGGAGTCAGGCCGCAGATGCTGAACAACAAATCGCTAAGCCTAGCGCAGGCAGTGCTTTTACGCCCAGTGCCTTGATCAAAATCGCGAGTGACGGCACGGTGACCTTGATCTCTAAACAGCCTGAGATTGGACAAGGTATTAAGACAGCTTTGCCTATGGTGATAGCCGAAGAATTGGAAGTTAATTGGAAAGACGTCAAAATTGTACAAGGTGATCTGAACCCCGCTTATGGTAGCCAATTTGCGGGCGGCTCCTTATCGACACCTTTGAACTATGATGAATTCTTAAAGCTAGGCGCACTGGCACGTACCATGTTGATTGAAGCCGCAGCGCAAAGCTGGAATGTGCCTGCCGCCGAATGTTATGCGGAAAAAAGTAAGGTCTATCATAAAGCCAGTAAGCGCCAATTCACCTATGGCGCATTAGTGGCAAAAGCCGCCACGCTGCCAGTTCCTGACATCAAATCGGTCAAGCCCAAAGATCCCGCACAATACAAATTGATCGGTAGTCGCATCGGCGGTGTTGATAACGCTGCATTAATGACAGGGAAACCTTTGTTTGGTATCGACGTCAAAGTACCCGGCATGTTGTACGCAGTGTATGAAAAGTGTCCCGCTTTTGGCGGTAAAGTCATTAGCGCAAATTTGGACGCGATCAAAGCGCTGCCGGGTGTGCGTGACGCCTTTATTATTGAAGGCACGGATAATTTGAACGGTTTGATGCCCGGTGTTGCAATCATCGCCGAATCAACTTGGGCTAGCTTTAGCGCACGCAAGCAGTTGAAAGTGGTCTGGGATGAAGGTCAGGTTGTCTCTCAAAGCTGGGATGATTTTTCTGCCAAAGCGCAGGCTTTATCAAAACAGACGGGCGCCATAGGCTTACGAAAAGATGGTGATGTGAATGCGGCCTTAGCGCAAGCGGCCAAGACCGTCGAGGCGCACTACAGTTACCCTTTCATCTCGCATGCCAGTATAGAGCCGCAAAATTGCACTGCTTGGTATAAGCCTGACGATGGTAGTCTAGAGTTATGGGTGCCGACCCAAAACCCAGCGGCAGGGCAGGCTATCGTCACTAGCGTGTTAAAGATTCCGAAAGAGAAAATCAGCTTGCACATGACGCGTAGCGGTGGCGGTTTTGGTCGCCGTTTGAGTGCCGATTACGTGGTCGAAGCGGCAGCAATCGCGATGCGCGTGAATGCGCCAGTGAAGCTCACGTGGTCGCGCGAAGACGATATGCGCCATGATCATTATCGCGCTGGGGGCTTTCATTTTCTGCGTGGCGGGGTTGATGCCAAAGGCAAGTTAATCGCTTGGCATAATCATTTTGTGACATTTGCTAACCGCGTTATGCGTGATGGTAAGAGTGTCTTGCAGCCGGGCAGCGGTGCTAGTTTGTCCGGTGAGGAGTTTCCTGGACGCTGGGTAGCAAATTGCTTATTGGAGCAAACGCCGATGGAGTGCGGTATTCCTATGGGGCCGTGGCGGGCACCTGGTAGCAATGTATTTGCTTGGGTCTTTCATAGTTTTATTGATGAGTTAGCGCATGCCGCCAATCGTGATCCTTTAGAATTTCGTCTTGAAATCCTCGGTGACAAGGACATGATGCAAGGCACTGGCGAACGCGGTCAAGCCTACAATGTGGCTCGCATGCGCAAAGTGTTATTGGAAGTCGCGCAGAAATCCGGCTGGGGTAAACGGAAATTCGCGCGCGGGCAGGGACAGGGGATGGCTTTCCATTTTAGTCATCGTGGCTATATCGCAGAAGTGGCCGAAGTGACCGTCTCCAAAGACGGGCAGGTGAAAGTCGATCGCGTGGTGGTGGTGACCGATATCGGCTCGCAGATTGTCAATTTGAGCGGCGCTGAGAATCAAGTTCAAGGCTCAGTGATTGATGGGATCAGCACCCTCATGTTTCCTGAGTTGGATATTCAACGGGGCCGTGTCGTACAGGGTAATTTCAATGATTATGGTTTGTTGCGTATGCCTGATTCTCCCACCAAGATCGATGTGCATTTCTTGAAGAGTGATTATCCGGTGACGGGCTTGGGTGAACCTGCTTTTCCACCGCTAGCGCCAGCCGTTTGCAATGCAATTTTTGCTGCTACTGGCAAGCGCGTGCGGCAGTTACCTTTGTCGCGCAATGATTTGCTCTTGAACTGAACTTTGATGAACGCTTATTGATATTTAGCGTGAATCGCTAAGCAGTGGTTATAAAGCAAAAAGGCCGCTCCCTATCCTGCAGATGGAGAGCGGCCTTTTTGTACTAATTTTTCAACAATCAAGCTAGCCCATGTCTATTGGCGTACGCGTTTTTTTGCACCGGTTGCTTTACTGCTTTTTGCTCGGTAACCAGGTTGCCCTGCCGCGCCAGGAAAGCCAGATTTTGCGGCTGCTTTACTCGGTAAACCGACGATGACTAACTTCTTTGGTGGCGCATCGTTAGTGTTGATTTCTACTGCGTCTTGTGTTTCTGTTTTTTTCACTTGTCTTACCTTACTAAACTATTTACTTACTAGATGAATTGGCGGGCTTCTTTCTACCTACCTTGCTTGTTGCGACGACTTTAGTGACTGTTGCGTCGCTCGATTTTTTGGTGCGCTTGCTTGCGGCGCTTGTTATTGGTGCTGCTGCTACTGGAGTCGCTGCTTTTAGTGCCGCTACTTTTGGCGTTGCTATCGCTGAGTGCGTTGTACTAGGTACTGCTGCAGTCGATGGTTTTGCTTTGACCGGTTTTGCTTTAACCGGTTTTGCTTTAACAATTATTGTTGGAGCCACGATCACGGCTTCGTGTTTTATTCCGGGCTTGGCATTGATTTTTTCCTCACCCGCTACGGCAAGGGACAATAATTTTTCTGGTTCAACTGGAATGACTTCAGGGCTCGATGTCGGCACAATCTCGACCAGAGTTTCGGTCACCATGGGAACGATGGTTTGCTCGATAGCGAATATTTTTTCATGTATTTGCTGGTTCAAACTATGTACCGCGTTCCAATACATTCTGCTCTTTTCTGCACCCGCATGTAAATGCGCCGACCAAAGCATAAAAAATTCTTGAGGATCTTTTACTTGCCACATTGTACTGCTAAATTGCGCCCAGCTCTCCCAGGTTTGTTGCAAGGTTTGGGCTTGTAATTCTGTGCTACGGTCAAATTCTTCACTCAAAGATTGCCCCAGTCCAGTGCACGCCGCGAACTGTTGCTTGAGACCTTGTGGAAGTGCGCTGGATAATTGTTCTGTTACATAAATCATGGTGTTCTCCATCATTAATAAATACCAAGGTGTAGGCAATAAGCCCGAGGATTAGGCAATTTCAGGTAAATCTGGACGAAAAAATGTGAATTAAGTCTGCGATTAATTAAAGATTTTGATAGGGAGGCTAGACTTTGAGTAACTATATGGCATCGCAGCATTTGAAATTGTATGCTGAGAATTACTAAATAGCGAGATTTGCCGAATATTTTTGCTGCTTTGCGTCAAATAGTAAGCAAGAACCTGGATTATCGCCTGACATTTGTTTCTTGGCGGCCGCGCGAAACTTGAATCTCGCAAGCTTACAGGCGGCTTATTCAACGTAAAATGCTGTTTTTGCTGCTTCTAATGTTTCTGAGATCACGCCTATGACAGACCGATACCAACATTTACAACAATTACGTGAGCAGTTACGCATCTTTGTCGCTGAACGTGATTGGCAACAATTTCATACTCCCAAAAATCTGGCGAGTGCCCTGGCGGTGGAAGCGGCGGAATTATTAGAGCCGTTTCAGTGGTTGAAGAGTGGTGAATTGACGGAGCTGAGCGAGGATCAACAGACCGCCATCCGTCATGAGATGGCGGATGTCTTGAATTACTTAGTGATGTTGGCCGATCGATTGAATGTTGATTTAGTCGCTGCTGCACAAGAAAAAATCATCTTGAATGCACAAAAATATCCGATAGCGCAATCGCGTGGTTCGATACGAAAATATACCGAGCTTTAAGCTGACTAGGTTCATCGCAAGCAGCTCGGTATGCCCTGCGCAAAAAATAAATTGAAAAAGGACGGTAATATGGTGCAAGTGATTAGCCAACAAGTTTTGCGCGAGCTCTCTGAGCAAGCAAAAGTCAGCCCGCGCTTACGAAAAAATTTAAATTTTCATGCGAGTAATGAGGCGCAATGTCATCGACTTTTAAACGCTTTAGAGCTAGGTACTTATGTGCAGCCGCATCGCCACCTGGCGCCAGAAAAAGAAGAAAGTTTAGTGGTGGTGGCGGGTTGCGTTGGCCTATTGATTTTTGATGCGCAGGGCGTAGTTGTGCAAAAGATCCGTCTGGCACCCGCGAGCGCGAATATCGGCGTTACGATACCGACTGGTGTTTTTCATAGTATGGTTGCACTGCAAACAGGCTCGGTTTTTTTTGAGGCCAAGGCCGGACCTTATGTCGCTATTAGCGAAGCTGAAAAAGCCAGTTGGGCACCAGTCGAAACGGATTCTGCTAGCGCTGCTTATTTGGAATTTATGTTAAAAATTTTTGAGTCTAGCTTGGACTGATACGCTCGTCGCGCGCGTGGCGTAGTCAATTAGCTGTGAAGCTTAGTTCTTTCTATAAATGCGCGATGTGGAAATTCTTCTTCGGTGATCGGAAAACCTTGCGCGCTTAGCCAAGCGCAAGCGTCTTTTAACTGAAAAAAATAAGCGATGCGTGGGTCATTCACCGCATCGGTTTGTTGTTGATGAATTTTCTGCTTTAAGGCATTTGGCAAGACTAGTGCTAGACACGCACAGTTGTTCTCAAAGGCCCACTCGCGCATGCCGCGTATCATTTGCAGGCTGCCAGCACCCGACATCTCCCAATTTTCGGCATTACTCAGTCCTGCCCAAGGTAATTGCGTCGGCGCTTTTTGCTGTGTCTCGCGAAATGCAGCGAAGGTGCCTTCTTCATTAAAGATACCTGCCGTACTGCGTATCAGTATTTGGCGTAAAACAGTAATTTCCCACTCGCCGTGAATTCTCATGGTGTTTCAATGTGTTAGATGAATTTGGAGCATCAATGAGCGCCAAACTTCAGTGAGCCAGCTAAGTCGCTTTACTTGAGATGATAGCGGCAAAAGACGCGAGCTTGTGAGGAAAATGCTAAATACCGCTTAAGTAAAGCCTTTAATCGCAGTGATTGAATTTTGAAAATAGATTTTCATCGTAGACATTCCTATTTTTTTGCAGAGAAATAGGGCTTGCCATTTCAAGAGCGAAGTTCCAGATACTTCTCAGGTATCGAAAAGCAATACCAGTTAGTGTATGTGCATAGACCTAATAAGCCTATTTTGTGTTCAATAACGCGATCTTTTAAGCTGCGAAGCATGTTGTGTCAAGGTGCATAGATAGCACATGGCAACTACTAAGGCGTATGCCGCAACTGCAGACTACGTCTCGTTCTTTAGAAAGAAACCCATTTCAAGAAAATTTATTTTATAGAGGTCATTATGTTGAACAAAAAATTCTTAGTTTCTGTTGTTGCGTTAGCGGGTTTAATGGTTGGTGCAAGCGCCTCTGCGCAGGTGTACGTGGGTGCAACGGCAGGTCAATCCAAGTGGAAAGAAGAGTGCAAGGGCTTAACGAAGTGCGATACGACTTCAAATGCTTATAAAGTATTTGGCGGTTATAACATCGACAAAAATTTCGCGGTTGAAGGCAGTTATTTCTCTTTAGGTACAGCCAAAGCAACGGCGAACATCGGCAACGTCAGTTCTAGTGCCGAAGTCAAAGGCTCGGGTTTTGAGA
>CAYXJI010000073.1:0-12716 GCA_964465175.1 uncultured Burkholderiaceae bacterium
CAATTGATTGCGAGCGTTATGGTAACTCTTGATCAAGTTTTGGCAGCTAAAAATCCTGAGTTCTTAAAAACTTTAGTGTTGAAACTAAAACGAGATATCGAAAAGGAGATGTATTCCGCGGAAATTAATAAGAGATGAAACAGTGTTACTGCTGCCAATTAGAAAAGCCTTACGATGAATTTTATAGGGATAGTTATTCTCACGATGGTCATTCATCCGCATGTAAAAAGTGTCGCCGGGCTATTACTAAATCTGATTATAAGTCAAAACCGCCCACGGAAAAACAAAAGGAAGACCGCCGAGCGGCTTATATAAAATGGAAAGCCAAAAATCCAGACAGATTTAGAGAGTTGACCGAAAAACACAACCAGGGAAGGAAAAATGGAACTGTATAATGAAGATTGCCTGGACAGGTTGCCCCTGATTGCAGATAAATCAATTGACTGTTTAATCGCTGTCCTTCCTTATTGATCTTCAGAAATTAAATGGGATCAAATCATTCCAATGGACAAGTTGTGGAAAGAATTTTATCGGATTTGCAAAGACAATGCTGCAATTGTGATGTTTGGAAGCCAGCCATTTACTTCTATACTTGTAAATTCCAATATCAAGAATTTTAAACATGAATGGATTTGGAAGAAGGATAAAGGGGCGAATTTCGCCCATGTTAAGCGGGCTCCAATGAAAGAGCATGAGAATATAGTCGTTTTTGGAACCGGCCGCGCTCCGACAAGATATTTTCCACAAAAGCAAGAGAGGGAAGGAAATGGTAAAAATCTTATAGGAACTAAGTATGTTGCTAATCTTGGCGCTAAATCTGAAAGCATTTCAGGTCCGAGAATGAAGGAGAGGGAGGGAAGAGTCTCGGAATTGAGATATCCAAGTTCAGTTCAATATTTCAATCGTCAAACCGGGCTTCACCCGACGCAGAAACCGCTTCAACTTTTAAATTATTTGGTCTTGACATATTCAGAAAGCGGTGATACTATACTCGACCCATCCATGGGCTCCGGAACTACTGGAGTCGCCGCGGCCGAACTCGGAAGAAATTTCATCGGAATTGAATTGGATGGGGAAATATTCAACAAAGCTAAAGAAAGGATAGAAAAGTATGCCGTGTATGGGTCCTAGTCAAGGATATGCGTATTCCAAAGGAGAAGAATTTTATCGTGAAGTTTTATTGCCGCTCCTTCAAAGTAACGGTATAGGCACAGCTTTAAAAGAATCTTTGTTCTGCTTTCCTGGGTTTATAAAAGATCAACAGGATAAGTTTAAACAATTGGAAGATCTGATAAAAGAGATATTCTGGAATCAAGCCTGTATGGATTTTTAATATGGATATAAATAAAGATATAACCGCCGCTATGAAAAGCGGCTACCGTGATAAATTAAACGTTCTCAGAAGTCTAAAGAATGCTCTTACAAATAAAGCCCTCGCACAAATGAGATGTACCACAGCAAAAACGAAAAAATTACAACCTATTCGTATCTTAGGATCAGGATACCAGACGCCAAACACAAGATTATTCATTAGCATTAGCGCAGCTAGAAAGGCGGGTATCCAATATCGACAACGCCCACCCTTGAAGGCTTCGATACCGTTGTAAAGCAAGCCCAAGCCGCAACCAACTGCTAGGGAAGAAAAAGTAATGATCAATGCCGGTGGCGGCAAGATGATTTGGCTAGTGACGGCTAGGCTCAAACCGACCAATAAATCTCCTAGTGCCCACTGTCGAACACCACGCACATTGCCAGCATGCATACCGACCAAAGCCAACATACCGGCGATTAAGATACTCAATGCGGCCCAAATCACCATAATGGTGCGTGGATCTATACTCATGCTGGCAATCTCAATTAAGTGGAATAAATCAACTTTTAGGCCTACGTCTGCGATCTCCACACCTACCAAGGACAGGAATCTAGCATGGGTAATTTAGCTCGGCTATGCGGGCACGACGCAAAAACATTCTACTGGGAAATAGCACTTTACAATAGCACTGAGGTAAAAATTACGCACGCTAAAGGGGATGTCTTCAACGCACAGCGGCACCACTTAATTGCAAAGCCAACTCCCGCATAGCCATCCAGCGCTGGGCTGGTGCGGGGTGGCTAGCGGTGTCAAAATTCGGATTGGCGCTGTGACGACTGAGTTTTTTATAAAAATTCACCAAACTCTGCAGCGGAAAGCCAGCACGCCATGCCAACTGTAAACCGATCTGATCCGCTTGTTCTTCTTGTTGTTTGCAAAGCGGCGCCAAGGCACGCAAAAATTGGGTATCGTTATCCACCGCGTCTTCCAGTGCGTCAAAACTACGGTAACGCCACGCCGGAAATAGCATCAGGGCGTGTTCATATTCGAGGCGATTATGTTCCAAGGCCGTGTGTGCAATTTCGTGACTGAGCAACATCGCTAACTCGGCTTGGTTCAAACTCAATTTTTGTACCTGCCATTGATTCACTAAAATTTTGCCCCCGGCCATACTCAATGCGCTCTCCTCAGGCTCGTTGCTACTATGGATTTCCCATTGCCAAGCGCGCGTGGCTGGATAGTTGTGCGCCAAGCTTGTTAGTAAAGTCTGCATGATCTTGTTTAGCTGCGCCAAAAAATCGGCATCTTGGTCCAAGTAACCCGCATGGGCTAAATCGGATAGACGCTGACGATACATTTTTTCAGCGCCGGCGATCACTTGTGCCGAACTCAATGGCGCGTTTAAGATTGGCGTGCTTAGCGCTGCTCTCGATGCACTGATTGATCCTCGTTCCTGTGCCATGATGGGCATCGCAAGTACAAGAGTGCCAGACACAAGGCAAATGCTGGTGATTAAACAAAGGTATCTTTTATGGGCTGGCAGCATTACGTGTCTCGATCTGGGTTAATTTCCAACCTAGCATAGTAGTCCAATCCACCTAAATCAAACGCAAAAAAATAGAATACAAAATTCATGTTGACGCCTGCTTTAGGCTACCATTTCTCTCTAATTAAGTTCCTACAATGCAAAGGATGAGGCGATGAATTCTGTTCGACAAACAATTTTCCCCATAATTGCCTTTGCCGTATTGAGTAATTATCCTACCCATATCCTCGCACTTGAGCACCTAGATGCGAATTCCAATTTACGACACAATGTAGAAGCCAACAAGCGCCAAGCGTCAACCATCACTGCTTATCCTTTGTCACAAAAAGCAACCGCATCCAAAACACCGATTGCCACCGGTACTGGCGGTGCGGTTGCAACTATCAGTCACGAAGCATCTCTAGCGGCCATGAAGATTTTGAACCAAGGCGGGAATGCAATCGATGCTGCGGTGGCAGCCGCTGCGACTTTGGGCGTAACAGATCCGTTTAGCTGTGGCATAGGCGGTGGTGGCTTTATGATGATTTATCTGGCTAAAGAAAAACGGTTTATCACGCTCGATCATAGAGAGACTGCACCCGCTTCGGTCACTTCAAATCTCTTTATTGAAAACGGGCAACCGCTGAAATCCGACGATGCGATCAGTAGTGGGCGAGCGGTCGGAGTGCCGGGCACGGTGCGCGGCTGGGAGGTGGCCTTACAAGCTTATGGCACGATGCGATTTAAGCAGGTGTTAGCACCTGCAATTCATACCGCCGAACAAGGATTTGCCATCACTCCGATTTTTCATCAATTGAATACGGGCGCGAAGCACAAATTTTCCTTGTACCAATCTAGCAGTATGCTTTATATGCAGAATGGCAAAGCCTTACCGGTCGGATTCCATTTCAAAAATCCCGATCTAGCCAAGGCTTATAAAGCCATTGCCCAAGGCGGCGCTAATGCTTTTTATCGTGGTCCTCTCGCTGATGCAATACTCAAAACGGTGAATCAACCTCCAACCGTGACTGGTGCCCACGTGCGGCCCGGCCTTATGACCCAAGCCGACTTACTTAATTACGAGGTACGTTTGCGCGCGCCGATACACAGCACCTATCGTGGTCACGATTTGTATGGTTTGGGTTTGCCCAGCAGTGGCGGTATCACGGTCGCCTTAGCTTTAAATGTATTGGAAAATTTTGATACCAAAAAAATGTCGCGCCAGCAGGTCGAGCATTTGTACTTAGAATCTTCGCGTCTGGCGTTCGCCGATCGCAATGCCTACATCGGCGACCCTGAATATGTTGATGTGCCTGTCAGTGGCTTATTGAGTAAAGCATATAGCAAGCAAAGAGCGCAGCAAATAAGTCCCCATCAAGCCGCTAGTCGCAACAGCATGGCCTTAGCAGGCGATCCTTTCCTGTTTCAAGATGATCCCAGCTACCCACTACGTCCGCGTTTGTTCGCTCATTCAGCTAGCCCTGTTAGCAAGCAAAATGCTGCAGAAAGTAAGGGGGAAAGTAAGCACACCACCCATTTAACCGTCAGCGACAAGGACGGTAATATCGTCGCGTACACTTATACGATTGAGGATTGGGGTGGCAATGGCATGGTGGTGCCAGGTTACGGCTTTTTGTTAAACAATGAGTTGACTGATTTTGATTTCAGCGCACCGCATCCGAATATTCCGGAAGCCGGAAAACGGCCGCGTAGTAGTATCGCGCCAGTGATCGTGATGAAAGGCGGCAAGCCGGCGTTCACTGTCGGTAGTCCTGGCGGTGCAAGCATTATTACGACGGTTTTGCAAACCTTGGTCAATCATATCGATCTCGGTGTGGATCTAGCGCAAGCGCTGGCGGCACCTCGTATGTCAGAGCGGAATGGCGCAGCGACCCAAGTTGAACCTCACTTCGTCGATAGTGCTCAGGCGATAGGCTTAGCGCGCTTTGGGCATCTCTGGGAGATCGATATCAGTGATCCTGAAATCGGTGCGGCCAATGCGATTCATTTTAATGCGGACGGCAGCGTCACCGCGATTAGCGAGCCAGCGCGACACGGTATCGGTAGCGCTTTAGTGCAAAAAAAGCACATTAAAAAAGCGAAGCCTAAGGAGTGAATGGTGTAGTATCTGCGCAAGTCGATGAAGGTGTGTTGACCAATGCTCACTTCAGAAAGTTTATGAAAAAATGGCGCGCAAACATCCCCATGTGATAGCACATCACAAACGAGGCATCGCGGCGCGCTATTCGCAATTTCGCGCTAAAGGCGTAAGTTGGTTAGCGGCCTTTATGGCCGTCTTGGGCCCTGGCCTTTTGGCCGGATTATCGGATGATGATCCGGCGGGAATCACCACCTACTCCATATTGGGTGCCGAGCACGGTTATCGCCTGCTGTGGATCATTCCCTTTTCTACGATCTTGCTAGTCCAGTTTCACATGATGGCGGTACGGATAGGCGCGGCCACCGGGCAAGGCTTTGTGGCAGTCATACGCCAGCATTGGGGGCGCACTTGGGGTTATGCGGCAGTGATCGGCCTGCTGTTCGCTAACTTTGGCACCATTTGCGCCGAGTATGCCGGGATTGCAGCGGCGCTGGGCTTAATCGGCGTGCCGGCTTGGATCAGTGCCCCTGTAGCGGGAATACTGATTTGCTTGGTCATTGTGCTGGGCTCATTCCACCGTATAGAAAAAATTCTGTTGTTCATTTCTGCGACGCTTGCGCTTTACATTGTTGATGGCATTTTGGCGGCACCCGACTGGGCGGCAGTGGCGCACTATTCTATGATTCCTCATTTACCGGATGATCAAGCTGGCAGGATCGCGATTGCCGCCACTTTAGGAACCACATTAGCTCCTTGGGGACTGGCTTTTATACAGTCTTATGCGTTGGATAAAAAAATCTCCGTCAGCAATTTGCGGTGGGAGCAAGTCGATGTCGTGATCGGTTCACTCCTCACTGGCATCATTGGTATTGCGATCGCCGTGGCCTGTGCCTCGACCTTGAACAAATCAGGCATACACATCACCAATGCCAGCGACGCGGCACTCGCCTTGCAGCCTTTGGCGGGTTCTTTTGCCACCGTTCTATTTGGCGTTGGGCTGCTCGGTGCCTCTTTGTTAGCGGCCGCTATCGTACCTGTGGCGACCGCCTATTCCATTGCCGAAGGCATGGGAGCGCCCGCCTCATTGGATTTGGATGCCAAACATTTTCAAATTTTTTATGCCGCATTTATTTTATTAACGGTCGCCGCCGTCAGCGTCGTATCGATACCCGGCCTGCCACTGATTCCCTTGATTTATTCTAGTCAAGTGGTTAACGCGGTACTGCTGCCTTTACACGTGATCGCCTTACTATTGATTGCGCAAAACACCGAGATTATGGGTACTTCAGTGATCGGCATGAAGTCCCGACTGGCAGGCCTAGCTAGTCTGTTGTTGATCTTGGCTTGTGTATTTGCCCTAAGTTTTGCATGATTGATTTTTATGGTTTATGTTGACCTCCACTTGAAGCGACCTGCATGACTCTAAACGCTATGACACTAAAAAATTGGCTGCAACAATTACGTTATCGGCGCTTTATTCGACGATCGCCGTATCGTACTGTTTTGAATGAACTGCCGGCCAGTCTGCTACCACATTGGCAGCAGCATGCAAGAGATGAATTTACTGGTATCCCTAACGATGCCACTTTTTTTATCCATGCTGCAGAAGGTTTGATGATGTTTTTTGATTGCGTTAAGCAAAGCAGCCTGCATGCGGGCCGAGCTTGCGCACTTCCTTCCAAAGCCGCCGATTCAATTTGGCATGCGTGGTTGAGCCTGCCACAGGCTCGTTTTTCGGAGATCGATGTCGATCACTTTTGTCTCCAACATTTTGGTCGTCGCATTCCGCATGTAGCGGCAGCGCAGATCGATGAGGAAGCCCAAGGGATTATGGCAGAAGCACTGGCAAATTCACTGCTGCAATTACGCCGTATGGAAGGCAAGGATGCATTAAGTCATACCGCACCCACACTATTCACCTTAGATAGACGCTTAAAGATGCCACGTGGTTATAGCTATGGCATGGTCGGTGACAAATTGGGCTTTCAACACATGAGCTTACTCGGTCAAGTGAGCGGTGCCATGCTCTTTCCCACCGCTTTTTTTCCTATGGAATTACTAGCGCTCGGTTTAATTACCGCGCCCATGTTTGAGCATTATCAGCGCAAGCAAGCCGCGCTCGTCGCCGCGCAAAATAATGATACAAGTTCGACTTCAGATGCAGGTCTTTCCAGCACTTCTTACAACGATACAGATTGCAGTCCTAGCAATCGCGCTGATATTGGGTCATCGGATAGTTGTTCCGACGCGGGCAGCAGCTCTAACAGCGCTGATAGCGGATCAACGGGAAGCTCCTGCGGTAGTAGCTGTGGCAGCAGTTGCAGTAGTTCGTAAATAGAATACGAGGCGGGCGTCATCATGCAGTGGAAATCCTATGGCCATCAAATTCAAACGACCTTTAGTGCACAGGCGAATTCGGCAAATGCGAGCGCGATGCGCCGTTATATGCGCGATCAGTTTGAATTTTTGGGACTCAAAACACCGTTACGACGCGCCTTGATCAAGGACTTGGGTAAGCTCAATTTTGAAGTGCCAGATTTAATGCAATTGGTGCGCGCCTTATGGCAACTGCCTCAGAGAGAATATCAATACGCAGCCATCGACTTGCTGGCAATCCACAAGAAAAAACTCGATATCGCGCAACTCGATGGGATGCTGATCTTGGCGCAAGAGAAATCCTGGTGGGATAGCGTTGATGGTTTGGCGTCGGTGGCAGGTGATGTGTTATTCGCGCAGCGCGCACAACAATCTCAACTTCACATGGATGCGGCGCTACGACATTCGAATATATGGGTGCGCCGCATCGCGATGACGCATCAACTGGGCTGGCGTCTAGCAACAGACGAAACACGGCTATGGTCGTATGCCTTAGCACTGGCGCATGAGGACGATTTTTTTATACGCAAAGCCATAGGCTGGGCGCTGCGCGATTACGCAAGGTGGCAGCCAGAAGCGGTCGGCGCATTTGTGCAAGCACATCGCGCACAGTTATCGACATTAAGCGTGCGCGAAGCTTTGAAGCATTTGTGATGTTTTGCGATTCGCCTTATGGCCCTCACTAGCCATCACGCATCGTGATTTTTACTAAATTTAGCCCACTCAGCTATTCAATCACCGCCTCAGGATTGTCTTCCATACGCAAATTGATCGCTTCTAGTGGCACCCCACAAGCAGTGCAAATTTGCGACGGGCGCGTGATTTGACCACAAGTCAAATGACGCAACAATATGGGTGTGGGCATCGAGCAAGGCATCCAAGTATCGCCGTAACGCATCATTTCTAAAGCCACAGGCATCAAGCCCAAACCGGCTTCCGTCAGACGATATTTATAGCGTGGTGGCCGTTCCTGGTACAGCGTTTTCATCACGATACCCAAATCCATCATACGTTTGAGCCGACTGGTCAAAATATTACTGGCAGCTCCTGTACTTTTTTGTAATTCATCAAACTTATAGGAGTGCCTAAATAGCTCGCGCAAGATCAATAAGAACCATTCATCCCCGATTAAGCTGGCAGCGCGCACCGCTGGACATGCTTGTTGTGATAATTTAGCCATGTTTTAGCTGACTTTAATGAAAGAAGAGAGCATTTCATTTTACACGCTTGCAATTTGAAAGTCTATTATGTAATATGCATGTAGTCACTTGCAGTTTGCAAGTGATTTTCATATTAATTTACTTAATTTATTGAATAAAAAGCCAATAAATGCATCTATAGAACTTACGCAAAATTGTCCAAGCATGGCGAGTCGGCTACAACGACGCTGGGGCGGTTTAGCGTAAGTCCTATCCTAGCAACTTCTTTGAAAGCTTTACCACGAAAAAATTTGGCATTCTCACACTAGCCTTACTTAGCCATTTGCCACTCAATGCGTTGGCACAAAGCGCACCAACTAGTGACAAAAAAGTCGCTGCGGTTACAGACATCGCGTCCAACATTGAGATAAAGCGCGGCCCCCTAGCTGATTTTTACGAACTTGTCGCGCAATATCCCAGCACGAACACTTCCTCCATCGCCAGTGTCGCGACTAACAATACCGTTGCCAATCCTAATCCCAACGCCAGCGTTAAAGAAAACAAACCAGCGTCGCAGACCGCCAAAACTATGACAGGACAAAAAACTGCAGTGGCGCATGTTGCAAAATCCGTCTCGGAATAAAACGCTGGCAGAAATAGCTATCTTTTCGGTAGCGGGCTTACTATGATTGGCGATTAAAATCGTCGTTGCGAACTTAGCTGCAAACTAAGTCTCACACCGGAGACGGATTTTTCATCCTCAATTTTATCCCAGCACGCTATGTCTATTCATGCCCTACCTCCCGCACCGACACCTATCTCTGACGAATCTCACTACGCGCTGCAACTCACCGGTCTAAGCAAAAATTTTGGCCGCCCTGCGGTCGATCAAATTGATCTTAAAGTTAGGCGCGGCGAATTTTACGCCTTATTGGGTCCCAATGGTGCCGGCAAATCGACTACCCTCAAAATGGTCGCAGGCTTATTGCTGCCCGATGCTGGTCGCATTCATATTTTAGGCATCGATTTGCAGCAGGATCCCGCCGCCGCCAAGCAAAAGCTGGCTTACTTGCCTGATGATCCTATGTTGTATAACAAGTTAAAACCGCTGGAGTACTTAGAATTCGTCGCGGGTTTATGGGGCATGCCCGCTGTGCAGGCGCAAGACAAAGCGGCGGAACTCTTAGACTGGTTAGACTTAAGCAAGCATCGAGAAGAGCTAATCGAAGGTTTTTCGCGCGGGATGAAACAAAAACTTGCGCTGGCCGGCGCCTTAATTCATGAGCCAGAATTAATCATTCTGGACGAGCCACTCACGGGTCTCGATGTCGCCGCCGCGCGACAAGTCAAAGACCTCTTACTACAACACGTTGCGCGTGGCGGTACGGTCATCTTGACGACCCATATTTTAGAAGTCGCCGAACGTCTGGCCGAGCGCATCGGCATTATTCAACATGGCAAACTCATCGTTGAAGGCACGCTAGAACAATTGCGGGAACAAAGTCTGCAAGGCGCGAAAAGCCTGGAGGATCTGTTCTTAGAATTAACCGAGGTCGCGCCATGAACCACGCCAGCCTTAGTCCTGAGCTACCGATCGCTACGAAGAAACGAAATGGCCTGCTAACATTACGTCCTGCTAGCCTTAGCTGGTTACTTTGGCATGAAATCCGCCTGTTCTTTTACGACATGGGCGGGCAGAAATCGAATGCCAAACCTAAGCGCGGCATGCCTATGAGTATGAGGATCATTATGGGCTTCGTCCTGATTCTCATGCACTTTCTGGCCTGGGTCATGCTACGTAAATTGCCTACGCTGTCTGATCAACCCGCGCCTGCTATCTTGATGATGACGGGCATGGCGATGTTTGCCGTGTTTAGTCTGATGCTGTCGCTGGCACTCAACCGCAGCGTGAATGCTTTGTTTCAACGTGGTGATCTCGATTTATTACTATCCTCACCGATCTCGTCGAAAGTGATTTTTCGGGTGAGATTGGCCGCCGTCGTATTTGGTGTCAGCGTGACGGCTTTGTTCTTTTTAGCGCCCTTCGCTCATGTTGGTTTGTTGCTGGGACAGGCACGCTGGTTGGGCATTTATCCCACCGTATTAAGCATGGCGGTTATTGCCGCTTCGTTTGCGATGTTATTGACCCTAGGTTTAGTCAAAGTTTTAGGGATACGACGCACCCTGGTGGTGGCGCAAATATTGGGCGCGCTCACTGGTGCAGCCATGTTTTTGCTGTCGCAATTATTCAGCAATAGCGGAAAAGATTTCCAACAAAAAATCCTCACCAATTTACGCCCGCTATTTGAAGAAGGTGCTGCTTTTGGCGGCGATAGTGTCTTGTGGTTACCTGCCAAAGCCTTATTTGGTGCGCCATTAGCGCTAGCTCTATTTACCTGCTTAGCGTTCGCTGCTTTTTATGCGACCAGCAAATTCACCCATCAGTTTTTTGTGCGTGGTGTACAGCAAAGCGCAGGTATGGCTAAGTCACAAACCTTGGCAAGCAGCAAGATCGCAAATCCAAGCATTCCAAACCAAGTAGCTAATGCAAAAAGACACCCATTCGCACAAGGCTTAAGCCGCAACATTCTATTGAAAGAGTGGCGTTTAATCCGGCGTGATCCGCAATTGATTTCACATGTTTTGCTGCAATTGCTCTACCTATGCCCAGCCATATTTTTAATCTTTAATGGCAAAGCCATGTTACCCGGTATGGCAGCGGGCATGATCATCTTAAGCTCCTCTTTGGCCGGCTCACTGATCTGGATCATGGTCATGGCAGAAGACGCCGCCGATCTTCTACATAGCGCGCCGGTCAATCAAAAACATATTCAAGCTGTCAAGTTGATCGCCGCGATCTCACCTGTGTTGCTGTTGATCTTACCGGTATTGCTATGGGTGATGCTCAGCGCACCAGGCTTGGCACTGTTGACTTTATTGAGTGCGATCGCGTCCATGCTATGTGTTAGCTTAATTAATCAGTGGCTCAACAAACCACAGCCGCGCGCCCAATTCAGTCGACGTGCTAACGGCAGCATTGCGGCAGGTTTATTAGAACATGTGAATCACTTTTCCTGTGCTAGCTTTGTTTATGTCACAGCAGTTTTTGGCTGGTGGGGCGCGATTTCATTCACAATTGCGATTTGCAGTTTATTCTTGGCATGGTGTTTCCGCGATCATAGTCGGCTTTAGTTTTATTGTTAAGGTCAGCCGGCTCTGCTGCTGGTCTCGATATGTTGCTCTATCTAGTCAGAAAAGTAGCGAAATAAGTAGTGCAGCAATATGAGCTGTCCGACTTGGCGCAACGTGCGGCAAAGAACGAGCGCTCGCTCAGAGACTTCAGAAACCAGCCTCAGCCGCATTTTAGAACTTACCGCTTTTGGCTCAGAAGAAATATTCCGACGACAATTTGAATGTGTCACAGCAATCTGTTCGATTGCCCACCGAAAACAATTTATCGGGAATTAATTTTGACAAATTCAGTCATAATAGGAACGCGCGTTTTTTTCTTCCTATTCATTCCGCAAAGGGCAGGTTCATGTACACACTCTACATTGCTAATAAAGTTTACTCCTCTTGGTCGCTACGCCCCTGGATACTAATGCGCGAAATGGAATTATTGTTCGAAGAGAAATTAGTTACTTTTGGTGCGGGCAGCAATTGGGATAGTTTTAGGAAATTTTCACCTGCTGGCAAGGTTCCTTGCTTGCATGATGGCGTATCCATTGTGTGGGATTCATTCGCCATCATCGAATATCTGGCCGACCGTCATAGCGGTGTCTGGCCCGCCGACCCCATCGCCAAAATATGGGCTCGCTGCGCCGCTGCCGAAATGCATTCTGGGTTCAATAGCTTACGTAGCACCTGTCCTATGCATGTCGGCCTGCGCATACGCATGAAAGAAATCACCCCGGCTTTGCAAGCCGATCTAGACCGTATCAACGAGCTTTGGAGTGAAGGTTTGAATCGCTTCGGTGGCCCTTATCTAGCCGGTGAAAAATTCAGCGCACTCGATGCCTTCTTCGCGCCCGTGGTATTTCGCATCCAGACCTATGGCCTGCCTATGAACACTCAAGCCAGCGCTTATGTCAAACGCATGCTGGCTTTGCCCACCATGCAGCAATGGCAAACCGATGCCTTACGCGAAAAATGGCGCGAACCTGGTCATGAAAAAGCAGCGATGGAGGCGGGAGAGGTCGTTGATGATAAACGTGTGAATCTTAAATAATTCAAGCTTCAAAACTACATCAACTAGCTAGGCTT
>CAYXJI010000074.1:0-7431 GCA_964465175.1 uncultured Burkholderiaceae bacterium
CAGCGAAGCCGCTATTTTATCTTGAAATTCGCAATCAACCAAATTTTTTATGATGCATCCTGTAAATTAAATTAAAAATTTATAGGGTGCTGTTGTAATGCTTTGGCTATCCATGATGTCCAGTGCTTAGGTACTTGTTGCAGCACTTTTTTTGTCGCTGCTTCACTAGGAAACGCGCAAAAAACACAAGAGCCAGAACCCGTCATCTTGGCATCACCCTGATTTGTTTCGAATTGTTTGAGCCAATGAATGGCGTGTGCAATTTCAGGATGTAAAGCACAAGCAACAGCTTGCAAATCATTTTTCCATTCAACTTTCGTTGCACTGGAAAAGTCCGTTATTCTGACGGGCTTCGTGTCCCTTGTCAACTCCTTGGCGGAAAAAATTGTGGGAGTCGGTACGTGAACGCCAGGTTCTATGACCAAAAACCATAGCTCAGGGGTTGTGAGCGCCTGCATTTGTTCGCCTATGCCTTCGACGAAAGCGTTTTGACCAAAAATGAAAAACGGGACATCGGCGCCCAAGCTTAGACCCAATGTCATGAGCTGCGTTTGATTCAAATGACACTGCCAAAGCTGGTTTAAGGCCATTAACGTGGTCGCCGCATCTGATGATCCGCCACCAACCCCGCCGCCCATGGGCAAAATTTTATGCAAATAAATATCCGCCCCCAATCCTTGTTTGCAAAACGGCTGGAGTAAACGAGCAGCTCTTACGACTAGGTCGCTTTCTTCGGGAATGTCGGCAACTTGATTGACTCTGCGGATGACGCCATCGGCACGCAGGTGAAAATCCAAAGTGTCGCAGCGATCTATGAGTTGAAACACACTTTGCAAAAGATGATAGCCATCGTCCCTTCGTCCTGTGATGTGCAAAAATAAATTGAGTTTTGCGGGAGCCGGGCAAGCTAAGTATGATAGCCCTTGTGACCTAGTTGGTAGAGATGTGCTCATGTGTTTTTGTGTTGTAGAGACGATATCGAGATGCCGTTGATGCAGCAGAATGAATCTGCTTGGAATTTACTTCGAGTCAGGAAATGCTAAGCCTGCCATTCGCTGATCACGATTCTGATTTTCACCATGCCAAATTGCTCGGTCTTTTTTTCTAAAAAAATGAGTTTAGGATGCACCGTGCCAGCATCTTCTTGCCAATTGACGAAGCGTAGTTGCCAGCCTTTTGATTGCAATTCAAAGTTGTCTTGCGCCGGAATCGGCGTGACTTGTTTATTCTCCTGTAAATCAAAACCTTGCAGCCAAGTCTTTAATTCCTCAATCGGGATGGACCAGCCTAAACTATCGACTAATAACTGCTCGATATCGGCGGCATACAGGGTTGCTTGCTTTGCTTGTTCTAAACTCGCGCCACGAGCAGTTTGATGAATATTCGCCACCGTTTGACCGACAAAGCTGCTTAGACCGATATGTAACTCGGCAGGTGTTTGTTGCCAATCATAATTCAGCGTGGCACTTTTTTCTTCCCCATCTTGCTGATATTGAATTGAGATGCGGCCATTCAGTTGTACCGTGCTTTGCAAACTGCGGGGCAATGCTGCTTGTTGTGGTGTCAGTACCTTGGTGCTGCTACAACCGTTAAGTAGTAGGCTACAAGTTAGCAGGAATACGCCAAACAAATATCGTGTTTGGCGTAAGTAGCTTAGATTCATTCTTGGGTAATCTTTCTATTATTGGTTGATCGCGTTTGGGATACTGAATTTTGTTAAGGTAAAACGATACCCAGTCTTTCTAGCGTCGATTTGAGCAAGGGATTATTGCCGTCTTTTTTTTGCGCATCAGTGAATATCTGCGTCGCCTCTGCTTTTTTGTTTTGTGCCCATAAGACTTCCGCAAGGTGTGCAGCGATATCGACGTCTTGACGCATCGCAAAAGCTTCGCGCAAAAACTTTTCTGCGTCTGTCATTTGATTGATTCGGAATTTTACCCATCCTAAACTATCTAAAATAAAGGGATCATTTGGGCTCAATTTGTTCGCGGTTTCTATCAATTGTTCTGCGCTTTTAAGCTCAATATTTCGATCTGCATAGGAGTACCCGAGAGCGTTATAGGCTAAGGCACTTTTCGGCATCATCTGTATCAATTGCTTGAGCGCCGCTTCCATCTCAGGATATTGTTTTTGTGTTTCTGCCAGTAGTGCAAAATCATAGATTAAGTCTGTGCTGCCAGGGTATTCGCTTAGGGCCAACTGCAAGAGGACAAAGGCTTCTAAAGTTTGCCCTGCATCTTTCATAATCTGTGCTTCGGTCTGCAGTAATTGCACTTTCTCTTCGTCTTTTTCGGGCGTTATCGTTTGTAAAAATTTTCTCGCGTCGGCGTATCGACCGTCGCTAGCGATCAAGTAGGCGCGGCGCATTTGTATTTTGAACCAGGCGGGGTTGGCACCACCTCTGCGCTCGACTTTTGCTAACCACGTATCGGCAGCTTGTTTGTCTTTGCGTTGCAAGGCAATTTGCGCCAGATTGACGTAGACCGAGCTAGGATCGTCGTCTTCTGTCATGCGACTAAGAAAGCGTTGAAAATATTCTTCGGCGGCTTCCAATTGTCCTGTTTCCATTTCAATCGCACCCAAGGTGTACAGACTTTGGGACGTCGACTCTGCTTGACTCTCTTGCTCGCGCAGCATGCTTAAAAACACTTGCTTGGCGGCGGCGAGTTGTTTGCTTTCGATGAGCATGGTCGCGTAGGCGAGGCGTACTTCTTTGGCTTTTGGCCAGCGCTGTAAAAAGTCTGCCAATAATTTTTGTGCATCCGCAGGTTCCGATGCCTGCGCTAAGGTCAACAGCGCTAATTCTGAGTCGGGACGTAGTTTGTTCGCCGCTTGCGCTTCCGTTAAGGCGCGCGCTCGGTTCCGACTATGGTAAGCGGCACGCGATAGGGCGATGTGGGCATCGAAGCTAGTAGCATTCGCTGTACTTGTCGCGCTATTTGGGTCGCCAAGGTAGGGCTGTAATAGGGTTTCTAATGTGTTAAATGCTTGTTGGCTATCCTTCATCCTAGCTAACACGCTTTGTGCGTGGTGTATCAAGGCGACTTGTTCGGCCGCATCGTTGGTACGCAGTTTTTCCGTGAAAAATTTTTGAATTTCGGCGATGTTATTTTGTATAACCATCAAACTCACATAGTATTGCTCGGCTTCTGTAGAGTCGGGGTCCAATTGTCGCCACAAGCGTAAGGCAGCGAGGGATTCATCCATTTGCTGCGCACCCAAGGCGATTTCCATGGCGCGCTTTGCCAATCGTGGATCGCGGGTTTGTTGCGCTACTGATAGTACCGTGACAAAGGCATTTTGCCATTCTCCTCTTTGCACCGCTAATTCTGAAGCGGTGAGTTTGTAGAGTAGGTCTTTGCTTAAAGCGACATTGGGAAGTTTTTTCGGATCTTGTGCGACGGTTTTTTTTTGCGCTGGCTTAGCTTTAATGAGTGTGCCATCCGCCTGACGCGCGGAGGCTGGCAAGTTGACTAGGCTGCCGCAGAGTAGTGTCGCCATTACAGTGGGCATAAACAGTCTCGACGCACAACGGGATTTGCTAGATTGTCCACTTATCTTGAAATGTGGGGAGTTTGTCTGTTTGCTGAGCGGTACAGGGAGAAGTCTAGGTACAATAGACGTCGTAGGGGAGTGAGTGAGAAACAAATTCTTCAATGCCATTCCTTTATGAAACTGCCTGTCAACATGAAATTAAAACTAAATGCGCCCAAGGTGCTAAATCCCGAAGCCTGATTCGTGAACTACGCTTAGCGCACTTAGCACTTAGCACTTAGAAAAAGGGATTTTACGCGCAATTGTGGCTTTATTCTCTATCATCGAGCGGTTTTTACATTTACTTGCATAGACTTTGCGTCCTACCTAATCTTTACTGTTAAACGAGTAGCTCATGCCAGAATTACCAGAAGTTGAAGTCACCAGATTAGGTCTAGCGCCTCATGTCGAGGGCGCGATTGTCAGCGATGTTGTGTTGCGACGTGAAGGTTTGCGCTGGCCTTTTCCTTCTCAATTAAAAGAAAAAATTGTAGGCAAAGCTTTGCTCAAGACCGGGCGGCGCGGTAAGTATCTGTTATTGCATTTTAGCAATGGCAGTGTACTCATACATCTTGGTATGTCAGGCAATTTAAGAATTATGCCAACCGGCACAGTGCCACAAAAGCATGATCATGTTGATTTTGTATTTGGACACCAGCTAATTAGACTCACCGATCCTCGTCGTTTTGGTGCGGTGTTATGGCATGATGCCGCGGACGGCGTCATCGAAGAACATCTGCTGCTGCGAAATTTAGGCGTTGAGCCTTTGCAAGACGGATTTGATGCAAAATTGCTTTTTAAGCAAACAAGGCAGCGTTCGGCCGCGATCAAGCAAGTATTGTTGGCTGGTGATGTGGTCGTTGGGGTTGGTAATATTTATGCTTCGGAAAGTCTTTTTCAAGCTGGGATCAATCCCAAAACGGCGGCCAAGCGCATCAGTCTTAAACGTTACGAGGCCTTGGCGAGTGCGATACGACAAATTTTAGCGGCTGCCATTGTGCAGGGCGGTAGCACGCTAAAAGATTTTGTGGGCGCAGACGGTAAAACGGGCTATTTCCAACAGAGCTATTTCGTTTATGATCGTGCAGGAGCGCCGTGCCGTGTTTGTCAAGGAATAATTAGACACATAAAGCAAGGTCAAAGGAGTAGCTTTTATTGTGTTAATTGTCAAAAATGAGCCAGAATATGGTTTTGGCTGTAGTGTAGTGAAAAATAGCACCGTATTGAATTGATTCGTGGATAGTAAAGACCCCACGCCTCGACCACAAATTAGGCAGTTCCGTGATGTTCTTGTTTATTTGAATTTTTACCTGTTTTGGCGAAGATTGCTAATAGTAGTGACAGCAGTGAATGAGTAGTGCATGCATTGCAAGAAAAAAACTTTGAGGATGATATGAGTAATTTGGTTCAGAATTTCCAGGAATACAGTGGCTGGCGTAAAGAGGTTGCACATGCCATAGAGCAATACCGCGCTTGGATTGCTGGATCTGATTTCGCAGATAGTGGGCTAGATCAAAAAATTGCACGTCTCAAAGAGCGCTTGGTCGATGATAAATTGACGATAGCTTTCGTGGCCGAATTTTCTCGTGGTAAATCGGAACTCATTAATGCGATCTTTTTTGCTGATTATGGGCAGCGGATTTTACCGTCCTCAGCGGGGCGTACCACGATGTGTCCAACCGAATTAATGTATGACGAGACAATCCCGCCTTGCATACGTTTATTGCCCATAGAAACCCGCAGCGAAACTGTAAGCACCACCGAATACAAAGGCCACCATCATATCTGGACAGTTCTGCCCTTAGATCCCAAATCGGGTGACGGCATGTTGGAGGCATTTAAGCAAGTCAGTTTGACCAAAAAAGTCAGCAAAGAAGTCGCTAAATCCTATGGCCTCTACGATGAAAATGACCCAGATGCTGCCTTGGAGGTAGATGAAGATGGTATGGTCGAAATCTCGCAGTGGCGCCACGCGATTGTGAACTTCCCTCATCCTTTGTTAAAACAAGGGCTCATCATCGTCGATACGCCAGGTCTCAATGCAATTGGTACTGAGCCAGAGTTGACCTTAAATTTGATTCCTAATGCACATGCTGTGCTGTTTATCTTGGCGGCAGATACGGGCGTTACCAAAAGCGATATTGATGTGTGGCGTAACCACATTGGTGGTGGACCGGGACGGATGGTGGTGTTAAACAAGATCGATAGTATGTGGGATGAATTGCGTACGGTCGAAGAGGTTGAATCGCAAATCGTGCATCAGATTGCGACCGTTGCGCATAATTTATCGATAGACGAGAGCCAGGTCTTTCCTATCTCGGCGCAAAAAGGTTTGGTCGCAAAAATTAATAAAGACGCGCCCCTGTTGGCGAAGAGTCGATTACCCAAATTGGAATATGCACTTTCCAAAGAATTAATCCCGTCCAAGAAGAACATCATTCGCTCACAATTGAGCACCGATATTCAAGAGATCGCTGATGGACAACATGCGATCATTGTGGCGCGCGCGCGCGGTGTGAATGAACAACTACACGAGTTAAAAAGCTTGCGCGGAAAAAATCAAAATGTGGTCGAGCACATGATGAAGCGTGTCACCTTAGAAAAGCAAGAATTTGATGCAAGCTTGATAAAGATGCAGGGCACCCGCGCTGTGTTTACGCGTCTGTCGACGGAGGTCTACACCACCTTGGGCATGGAAATGCTGAAAGCCGAAATCTCAACCGCGCGCGATGCCATGGAAAAAAGCAAGTTTTCATTAGGCTTGAAAGATGCGATCAAAGAGTTCTTCTCGCAAATTAAGACGAACTTAATGGCGTCTAATCGCAAGACCGATGAAATCTCAGAAATGATGTCCATCATGTACCGCAAATTTTCCACGGAACACGGTTTGGCATTGACTTCACCTATGCCATTTTCCTTGAACAAGTATGTGCAAGAAGTGACGGCAATCGAACAAATTTTTCTACGACAATTCAGCACCATCACCTTGATGACGACTTCGCAAAAAGTTTTGATGCAAAAGTTTTTTGACTCGATTTCGGCACGTGTTAAACAAAGTTTTTCGCAAGCCAATCGCGATGTCGAGGCTTGGCAAAAAGTCGTGATGGCACCGATAGAGGCACAGATTCGTGAACACAAGAATCAGTTGAAAAATCGTATGCAATCAATCCAAAGAATTCATGTGGCGACCGATAGTTTAGAAGAGAAAATTGCCAGTTTTGAGAGCATGCATGCCGAAGTGGAAATGCAGAAAAAAACCTTGGAAGAGTTGCGCAATAATATTCAGAGGGCCCTGGCATCAGAAGTCAGTGCGCTTTGAACATTCCTAGAATAAAACCTTATTCGCTAAGCTAGTTGCTGCTTTGTCTAGCTTAGTTGAATCATCATGTGACAGACGCTAGGTCGACTGCGACCGGCGTCTTTTTCTATTTGGAGCAGAAGAAAAATATGCAATGCATCTCACAAAAAAAATTCAAACAACAATGTGCCATGCTGACTGTGGCGCTGGCTGCATGCACACTAGCTTTGCCTACATGGGCACAAGATGCGTGGAAAAAAGTGGAAAGTGGTGTAACGGTCGAATTGCGCGGCCTATCGGTCGTTAATCGTCATGTTGCTTGGGCGAGTGGTGCCAAGGGGACGGTGTTGCGTACATGGGATGGCGAAAATTGGGACAATGTGTCAATCGCAAAAAAGTTTCCAGAAGCTGAGAGTTTGGATTTTCGCGATATACAAGGGATAGATAAATTCACTGCGATAGCGATGAGTGCTGGTCCTGGAAAAGCATCGACTATCTACAAAACTGTCGATGGTGGCGCACATTGGGAATTGATGACCGTGAATGGCGACGCGAGTGGATTTTGGGATGCGATCGATTTTTGGGACGCACAAAATGGT
>CAYXJI010000074.1:7441-12481 GCA_964465175.1 uncultured Burkholderiaceae bacterium
GATCCTATTAATGGCCAATTTCAGGTATTGATTACGCATGACGGCGGTAAAAGCTGGCAGAACGCCGCCCGTGATTTGAGTCAATTAAAAGCCTTAGCAAATGAAGGTGCGTTTGCCGCTAGTGGCACTTGTATCTCTGTGCACGGTAAACAAGATGTTTGGTTCGCCACAGGTGGCGCAGAAAAAACGCGCGTGTTTTACTCCTCTGATCGAGGGCAAAACTGGGGTGTTTCTGAGACAGCAATTCAAGCAGGTGCCGCACCCAAAGGCTTGTTTTCCGTCGCCTTCAGTGATGCAAAACTAGGTTTTGCTGTCGGCGGCGATTACCAAAAAGCGAAAGGCGAAGGCTTGAACGCAGTCCGCAGTCAGGATGGCGGAAAAACCTGGACAGCCAGTCCCGCATTGCCCCTTGGGTTTTTGTCTGTGGTGGTGGCAGTCCCGGGCGCAAACAATAGTTTTGTGGTCGGCGGTTTGGCTGGCTCTGGTGTGACGAAAGATGCTGGCAAGACCTGGGAAGTTTTAGGTGATACCCCACTCAACGCATTAGGCTTCGCCGATGCTTTGCATGGCTGGGCAGTCGGCCCTAAGGGATTGGTGATGAAATATGCGGGCGCACGGTTAGCCAAATAAAGACAATGAAGCAAATGAAATTGAATACCAGGCGTGCAAAATCGGTAGTGCGCAAAACCCCGCTTAAAGAACAGCGCTTGCAAGAAGAATCACCGTATTTTGATCCTAGTTTTTCTCATGCAGTCATCGCGTGGCAGAAGCAATATGGAAGACATGGCTTGCCGTGGCAGCAGAGTAAAGATGCTTATCGCGTTTGGTTGTCGGAAATCATGCTGCAGCAGACTCAAGTGACTGCCGTTATTCCTTATTATCAGCGGTTTTTAGAAAAATTCCCTACCGTGCATGCCTTGGCCGAGGCACCTTCTGAGCAGGTGATGGCCTTGTGGGCGGGACTGGGTTATTACACCCGTGCTCGCAATTTGCATCTATGTGCGAAACTTGTCGTCGAAAACTATCAGGGAAATTTTCCTAGCGATCCGAATTTGTTGCAAGAGCTGCCTGGTATTGGTCGTTCTACGGCTGCTGCTGTGGCTGCTTTTTCATATGGCACCGTGGCGGCGATTTTGGATGGTAATGTGAAGCGGGTCTTTGCGCGCGTATTTGGGATTGAAGGTTTTCCGGGAGCCAAGCCGATAGAAGATGACTTATGGCTGCGTGCGCAGGCTTTATTGCCCAAGCAAGATATCGCGTCTTATACGCAAGGTCTCATGGATTTGGGCGCTACTTTGTGTACCCGCAGCAGTCCATCTTGTCAGCGCTGTCCGCTGCAGCAAGTTTGCGTGGCCTACGCAACTCAACGCACGGCAGAACTGCCCGTTCGAAAGCCTAAGCGCGAACAAAAAGAAAAACATACGGTGCTCTTGGTGTTAGAACATGAGGGGCAGGTCTTGCTTGAGCAGCGACCAGATAGCGGTATTTGGGGCGGACTTTTATCTTTGCCCGCGCTAGACGGGATGCGCGAAGGTAATGGCCAAGGCATGGTGCAAGATTTATTTCAAATCGATGCCGCACCTAGCTTATTGGCTGATCCGCATCGTATGAGCAGCGATGCAAATATCTTGCGTCTGGTGAGTCGCTATGGCGAGCTTGCCTCTGCTAGCGATTTGCCGACGTTGACGCATAGTTTTACGCATTTCAAATTAACGATATGCCCCTTGCATTTTCGATTGTCGCAGCGCCTGCATTTTGTTGCAGAGCAAAATCTTGTTTGGTACCCCTTAGCGCACATAGAGCAGGCCGCATTGCCTGCTCCCGTGAAAGCCTTGTTGCTGAGCTTGCGATGAGTAAGCGCCCGCGAGCTAAGCGCTCGCTAGTGTGATTCTACGTTCGTTCTTCATTTTCCCTACTTCGTCACTCGTGTCAGGATTTGGTCACATTTGAGCAAATTTGCATTACAAATCGCTAGAATGGCGCTCAGTTGTGAGAGTGTTTTTATAGATCATATTTGTAGCGAAGGAGTGTATCTTGTTCAAACCAGTTTTTAGACGCGTACTCTGTTTGACTGCACTGAGTTTGCCTGTATTTGGGCAAACCGCTCAGGCTCAAGTCCAAACCCAGACGTCAATTCAACATCAGACCAAATCCTGCCGTATCGTCAGTTTTCCTCAGGAGCTGCAATGTGGACAGATTCAACGACCACTAGACCCCGCCAAACCTGATGGCAAGAAAATCGATGTGCATTATGTCGTGCTGCCGTCTAAAGATAAAAACAAATTACCCGACGCAGTATTCTTGCTAGCTGGTGGCCCCGGTCAAAGTGCCGTGGCGGCTGCTGGCTTTGGCGAAGCTGTGCTAGGCAAGCTCAATCGTCGCCGTGATTTGGTTTTTGTGGATCAACGCGGCACCGGAAAAAGTGCCTCTTTGAAGTGTGTAGCGCTAGAAGAGAGCGATAAAATGCTCGACAAGGACAGCGCTCTGCAAGCAAGTTTGGATTGTATGCGCGACTTGCAAAAAATGCCGCACGGCGACTTGCAATTCTATAGCACGAGTATCGCGGTACAAGACTTGGAAGCAATTCGTGTTGCGCAGAATTACAGTGCCATCAATTTGGTTGGCGCTTCTTATGGAACGCGGGTAGGTTTGGAGTATTTGCGTCAGTATCCGCAATCAGTGCGTCGTCTGGTCATGGATGGTGTAGTGCCTCCCGACCTTAATTTATTGGGAACCGATGCGCAAATCGCTTTGGATGGCGTGTTTGCCGATTGCCTGAAGAGTAAGCGCTGTAATGCTGCGTATCCTGAGCTTGCCAATACTTGGAAACGCTTGCTCAACAGCACCCCACGTCAAGTGACTTTTACCAATCCACGTTTGCTCACGAGTATCAGCATGAAGTTGGCGCGTGAAGACTTGATCGGCATGGTGCTCAAGGCTTTGTATTCGCCAGTCATGACTTCGGTACTGCCCTACGCGATCACGCAGGCAGAGCAAGGAAAGTTAGATCCCTTATTAAGTTTGAGCGGTAGTTTCAACCAGCCTGGCCCCGGTGGTTTGACTTTGGGCATGCATTATTCCGTATGGTGCGGCGAAGCTTATGCTAAACCGCGTCCAGCAAGCGCCGTGAGTGATGAATTTACTGCGAGGAGTGCGGAAAGCTACGACAAGATTTGTGCTAGCTGGCCACGCGCCGATATTCCAAAAGAGTTCTATACGATACCAAGCGCCAAATCGCCAGTCTTATTGCTTAGTGGTGGTATCGATCCTGTTACGCCGACACGGAATGGCGATCAAGTTGCCAAAGCCTTGGGCGCAAAAGCGCGTCATATCAGCATAGAAAATATGGGTCATGGTTTGTTGATGCACGGTTGTGTGCGTGAAGTGGTGGATAAATTCCTCGCTGCAAAAAATGATGACGAGGCCTTGAAAGTAGATACTAGTTGTGTGCGTCAGATTCCGCGCCCTCTGGTTTGGCTAGCGCCAACACCGAATGCCTCTGTATCAGCGGCGACTGAAGTGAAGAAAGCGGGAGAATAAAATGATTATTGTGGAAGATTTACATAAAGCGTTTATCAAACTAGGTAAGCCAAAATTTGGGTTCGGTGCGCGTAGTTCCGAAAAAGTGAATGCGGTCAATGGGGTGAGTTTCACCGCGCAAGATGGTGCGATTTTAGGCTTGCTGGGCGCGAATGGCGCGGGTAAGACGACCAGCCTAAGAATGGTCGCTTCGATGCTGAAAATGGACAGCGGTGCCATCAAGATCGATGAGGTTCAGGTCAAAGAAGGGCAAACAGCGTCGCAGGCACGTTTGGGTATTTTGTCCGATGCGCGCGGCTTATATCCACGTTTAACGGCGCGTGAAAACATTCAGTATTACGGTAAATTGCATGGCATGGATAAAGCCACGATAGAGAAACGTACTGAACAATTAGCGCATTGGTTAGAAATTCGTAATTTGTTAGAACGTCGCACTGAAGGTTTTAGTCAAGGCGAACGAATGAAAATTGCTTTGGCGCGTGCCTTGATTCATGATCCCAAAAATATTATTTTGGATGAGCCAACCAATGGTTTGGATGTGGTGGCAACGCGAGCCTTGCGCGAATTTTTGCGGTGGTTAAGAACGCCAGAAGGCGGTGGTAAATGCATCGTTTTTTCCACCCATATCATGCAAGAAGTAGAACGCCTATGCGACACCGTGGTAATCGTGGCGCAAGGCAGAACGGTGGCGACGGGGACGGTGTCTGAGCTGATGTTAAAGGCGCAGGAAAATGATTTTGAAGACGCTTTCGTCAAACTCGCGTTTTTAGATAAGCAAGCAGCGGCGCATGGAGATAGCACGTCTAGTGCTGCAACAGTACAGCAAGGGAGTCTGGTATGAGAGAGATATTAGCAATTTATTGGAAAGAAATTTCTGACGCGATGCGAGATCGTCGTACCTTAATGATGGTGTTGGCGAGTTCTCTGCTCTTGGTTCCCGTGATGTTGTTTGTGTTTTCTACCATCATGTCGCAGGTCGAATCGCAGGCGGTTGACCGCACCGTGATGGTGGTGAACATCAAAGACGCACCCGGTTTGGAAAACTATATTTTGCGTCAAGGTTATCAAATCAAGTCAGCACCTGCCGATTACGAAGAAAAATCGCGCAGTAAAGAATTGACCAAGCCAGTCCTGTTGATCGCTGAAAACTTTGAAGACACTTTGGAGCAGGCCAAGCGGGTAGAGCTAGAGATCGCCTATGACACCTCAAATCGCCAAGCTGAGATGGGCATAGGTCCGCTGCGTCGGCTCTTAAATGGCTATGTGCAAGAACGTAGTGGCTTGGATTTGATGATGCGTGGTGTCTCACCTGAGCTCTTGCAGATGATCACCATCAAGGAGCGCCACATTAGTCGTCCAGATGAACGTAAAGTGACGATCACCGCGATGTTACCGATGGTCTTAGTGATGGCGATTGTGATGGGTGGCATGTTCGCGGCGATTGATAGCACAGCGGGTGAGCGTGAGCGTGGTTCTTTAGAGCCTTTGATGATGAATCCT
>CAYXJI010000075.1:0-12443 GCA_964465175.1 uncultured Burkholderiaceae bacterium
TTACGAATGTGATGCATTAACGACGCATCGGCAATTGCCCTTCATCGTGGTTTTGCCCGAGGATGAAAATCAAATTTTAGCGGTGCTCTCGATATGCCGCGAGTTGCACGTCCCTATCGTGCCGCGTGGCGCTGGCACAGGCTTGTCTGGCGGCGCGATGCCAGTTGAATTTGGTGTTGTTTTATCGACGGCAAAATTAAACAAAATTATCGCTATCGATGCCTATGCCAGAACTGCAACGGTACAACCCGGTGTACGCAATTTGGCCATTTCAGATGCGGCGAAAAGTGCGGGTCTGTATTACGCACCCGATCCTTCTTCGCAGTTAGCCTGCACCATAGGCGGCAATCTGGCCGAAAATGCGGGCGGCGTGCATTGTCTGAAATATGGTTTGACGGTGCACAATGTGATGCGGGCGCAAATAGTCACGATAGAGGGTGACGTCATCGAGCTAGGTAGTGCCGCACTCGATGCGCCCGGCCTAGACCTGCTGGGTCTGTTTATCGGTTCGGAAGGCATGCTGGGAATCGTCACGGAAGTGACGGTAAAGTTGATTCCCAAACCGCCAACCGCACAGCTTATTATGGCCGCATTTGATAGTGTGGAAAAAGCCGGAGCGGCGGTGGCCTTGATTATTGCGCGTGGCATTATTCCGGCTGGTTTGGAAATGATGGATCAGACCTCGGTGCGCATGGTGGAGCCTTTTGTCAACGCGGGCTATGACACCAATGCAGCGGCCATTTTATTGTGTGAATCGGACGGTAGCACTGAGGAAGTGATTGATGAGATTGAGCGCATGAGTCAGACTTTGCGCGAAGCTGGCGCGGGTGATGTCACGGTGTCGTTTTCTGAGGAACATCGCTTGAAACTGTGGTCGGGGCGCAAGAACGCCTTTCCTGCGGCGGGCCGCATTTCTCCCGATTATTACTGTGTCGATGGCACCATACCGCGCAAGCATTTGGCAGCGATGCTGCAAGCAATCAAGGTGATGGAAGCGCAATACGGATTGTCGTGCGCGAATGTGTTTCATGCTGGTGATGGTAATTTACATCCACTCATTTTATTTGATGCCAACCTGCCAGGCGCGTTCGACAAAGCGGAGGCTTTCGGGGCGGAGATTCTCGCGCTGTGTGTTGCCCTGGGTGGCACGATTACCGGAGAACATGGGGTTGGGGTTGAAAAACTCGATTCCATGTGTGTGCAATTTAGTGCGGCCGAGTTGCGCGCGTTTTTTGCGGTGAAGCACGCTTTTGATCGCTATGGATTACTGAATCCCGGTAAAGCGATTCCGAGCTTGCACCGCTGTGCAGAGATGGGGCGTATGCATGTCCAACAAGGGAAACTCAAGTTCCCAGATTTAGCTAGATTTTAGTATGGATAAAGTACTTCAAAGATTTCGTGAACAGATTTTGTACGCCACTGCGAAGCAACAGAGTTTGCTGCTACAGGGCGGTGGTACTAAGCAATGGTATGGCAATCCCATGCAAGATTCGAACGATGTATTGCATACCAGCGAGTATCAAGGTGTACTAAGTTATGAGCCGACCGAATTGGTGATTAGCGCGCGGTGCGGAACGCCTTTGCAAGAGATCGAAGCGATATTGGATCAACAGGGACAGATGCTGGCATTTGAGCCGCCTCATTTCGGTCCGGATGCGACGCTAGGGGGCATGCTGGCGACGGGTTTATCGGGGCCGCGTCGCGCTAGTGTGGGGGCGGTGCGTGATTTTGTGCTTGGTGTCAGCGTCATGAATGGCATGGGAGAGCATCTGCGTTTTGGCGGTCAAGTGATGAAAAACGTGGCGGGCTATGATGTGTCGCGATTAATGACAGGCGCACTGGGATCGCTGGGATTATTGCTCGATATTTCTTTAAAAGTATTACCAAAACCAGTCGCCGAAACCAGCTTGATGTTGGCGATGTCTGAGGCTGATGCATTGCTATCGCTGAATCGCTGGGCTGGGCTGGCATTGCCGATTTCTGCCAGTAGTTATTCTGCGGGGCGATTGATGTTACGTCTTTCAGGATCGGCGTCCGCACTGCGAGCCGCCACGCAAAAAATAGGTGGACAGCAGATCGATCATGCCGATGATTATTGGAACAGTCTGCGCGAACAAAGCCATCATTTTTTTACACCGCAAGAAGATTTTTCTTTGTGGCGTGCGTCTCTGCCTTCTACTGCTCCCGCTTTGAGACTGCGCGGGCTATCCTTGATAGAGTGGGGTGGTGCGCAGCGTTGGTTGTGGACGAATGAAAGCGAAGCGAGCTTGCGTTCTGCCGTGCAGGCGATGGGTGGGCATGTCACACGTTTCCGTTATGGTGATCGTGGCGAACCCGTCTTTACTCCGCTCGCCGCGCCACTTTTGAAAATCCATCGGCAATTAAAAACCGCCTTCGATCCCGCTGAAATATTTAATCGTGGCCGACTGTTTGATTAATTCATTATGCAAACCAATTTACTCGATACAATCAAAACAACAGAGCAAGGGCAAGAAGCGGAAGCGATTTTGCGCAGCTGTGTGCATTGCGGTATGTGCAACGCGACTTGTCCGACTTATCAGTTGTTGGGCGATGAATTAGATGGGCCTCGCGGTCGTATTTATCTCATTAAGCAGGTGCTGGAAGGCGCTCCAGCTACAGTCAAAACGCAGACGCATCTTGATCGTTGTTTGACCTGTATGAGCTGTGAAACGACTTGTCCATCGGGTGTGCAATATGGCCGTCTGTTGGAGATCGGTCGCGAATTAATTGATAGCAAAGTAGGGCGTTCGTGGTCGCAAAAAATAATGCGCATGACGCTAAGGAATGGCTTGAGTAATCCGCGTATGTTTCAGCGCGTCTTGAGCTTGGGGCGGCTAGTTTCAGCTGTGTTGCCGCAGCATTTGCGTGAAAAAATTCCAGCGTCGGTGACTCCTGCGGACTGGCCTTCTCATACCCATGCTAGGAAAATTCTTTTGCTCGATGGTTGTGTGCAGCCTAGCTTAGCACCACAGATAAATGCTGCCGCGGCACGGGTTCTTGATCGCTTGAAGATACAGGCAATGCTAGCGCCGCAAGCCGCTTGTTGTGGTGCGGTGCGTTTGCATTTGAGCGATAGCGCAGGGGCACTCAGCGCTGCAAAGAATAATATTGACGCGTGGTGGCCCCTCTTGAATCCCGGAGGTCATTCGGGCGTTGAGGCCATTATTATGACCGCCTCGGGTTGTGGTGTGATGGTGAAGGACTATGGACATCTCTTGCAGAATGATCCTGCGTATGCAGCCAAGGCGCATTTGATCAGCAGACTGACCTATGACTTGAGCGAATTTTTACCGCAATTCGAAAGTGAACTGATTGCCCAAATCGGTGGTGATATTGGACAGCGAGTGACTTGGCATCCACCTTGTTCATTGCAACACGGGCAAAAAAACCAAGGCAAAGTAGAAGCCTTATTGCGTCATCTCGGTGTCGATGTGAAGTTGTGTGCGGACAGTCATTTATGCTGCGGCTCGGCCGGCACGTATTCCATTTTGCAAACGAATTTGGCACAAAAATTACGTCAAAATAAAGTGGATGCCTTGCTCGCCACGCAGCCTGAGGTAATCGTCTCGGCGAATATGGCTTGTCAGCAGCACCTGCAGGCCGCGACCAGCGTTCCGGTTAAGCATTGGATAGAATTATTGGATAGGGAAATTGCGGTGAAACAGAACACAGATGTGCTGGAAAACTGAGAGAATGTGCAAGCGCACGTTTAATGAAGAAAAAAACGAAAAAAGCGTAGCATGATGATTCACGCTACGCTTAATTTCAATCTAATTCAGATCAAATTTCTGGAAATATTCTGGGATTAGAAGCGATAGCCCAAGCCCAAACCGACCAATACAGGATCCACTTTCACAGCACTGACTTTAACACCTGAGACTTTAACATCGCTGCGAATCTGTACTTTTTTCACGTCGATATTGATGGACCAGTTTTTGTCGATCTTGAAATCCACGCCAGCTTGTAAAGACAAACCAAAGCTATTGCTTTCCAAGCTGCCTTTGCCCGCCAATAATTTCACTTGTGAGATATTGGTGTAGTTCACACCTGCACCCAGGTAAGGACTGACGCTGGCGTTTGGTGCAAAGTGATATTGTGCCGACAGGGTTGGTGGCAAGTGTTTGAAGGTACCGATACTAGCACCATCCAAATAAACATCATGCTTTTGTGGGTAAGTCAAAATCAATTCTGCGGCGATGTTCGGCGTAAAGAAATACGTGACATCAAATTCAGGAATGGTTTTTTTGCTGACCGTGATGCGATCTGGCGCGCCAACGCCGCCTAAACGATCGGAATCATTGGCTGGGTTGATGTTCACTACGCGGCCACGTACCAGCCATGGGCTTTCTTGTGCCATCGCTTGTGAAGTTGCGACACCCATTGCCGCTAAAGAGAGGGCGAGAACGATTTTTTTCATTTTCATTTCCTTGGTTGTAAATATGCGTAATTGCGAATAGTGATGAATAAAATTTTTTGTTGATCGCTTGGCGAGACTTTTTTAGTCCTGCTCGAAAGCGAAAATTCAATAGAGATAGTGTAGTTCTGCAGTGCAGCATCTGTTTTGCGCTAGATCAATTTTCGTGATGATCGATAATCGGCATGATGCAGAACATCCGCAATGCATTTGGCCGCAAATTAGTCGCAAATTAGTCGCTCAATTCCGTAATGAGTTGAGACATGGGAAGGTCGAAGTTCGCTGCGGCAAACTCACATTGCGCAAGGCGATAAGCCACACCTATGCTGTGGGCATGCGGCAGCTTAGCTAGAGTGCGATCATAAAAGCCGCCGCCATATCCTAAGCGGTAGCGCGCCGCATTGTAACCTACACAGGGAATTAAGAGGGTGCTTGCTTGTACTTCACGTTCACGACGAGCTGGAATGAGGACGCCAAATGCATCTTTTTCCATCACATCGCCCGGTGCCCATTCAAAAAAAGCTAAAGCGCTGTCTTTGGCTAGCACTACTGGCAGTGCGAGGCGTTTGCCGGACGCTTGCAATTCTTGGTAAAAATCGCGTAAGTTGGGTTCGCAGCGTATTGGTGAGTAAACCCCGATGATTGCAGTGTCCATGATCTGCGGAAGTTGGCGCAACTGCTGACAAATTTGCCTATCCCACTCTTGTCGCAATGCTAAAGGCGCGTCCTTACGTCTTTGTATCAAGATTTCACGTAGATTCTGACGTGATGGCTGCATTTCTTCTTTTACGCTAGGGAGTGGCTGTGTCATACTGTTAACAGGTTTTGAAGGGATCTGTCTGAACATGTTTGTACATAAATTACCAAAGCTGCCATATTTGGCAAACACCCACAGTTTACTGCTTTCTAGCATACTCATGCTGGCTAACGCCGCAATTTTGCCAAATTCTGTGTATGCAAGCGCGGCACCAGTGCCAGTCACTTCGAGTGCCGTGGTGAACGACGATGACCGTTTTATGGCATTACGTGACGCCGCCTTACACAATGACGCAAGAGCGGTGCAAATGCATGCTTCGCAGTTGAGCAATTACATGATCCCATCGTATGTGGATTATTACGTGTTACGCACCCGTCTTCCATCTGCTTCGGCGGCAGAGATTCAGCATTTTTTAAAAAAATACGAAGGCAGTGCAATTGCCGATCGTTTGCGCAATGACTGGTTATTACTCTTAGGATTTCGCCGCGATTGGGCTAATTTTGATCAGATGTTGCCTGCTTATGTGGTCAATGATGATCATCAAGTGAAGTGCTATGCGCTGTTGTCCAAAGCCGAAAAACAGCAGCGTGTTGCTATCGATGCGCGCGCCTTAATGACTGCACCCAAACAATATGGTGAAGGCTGCTACGCTTTGATTGGTGCGCTGTATGAGCAAGGACAATTTACCGACGCCGATTTATGGGCGCAAATGCGGATTGCCGCAGAATCTTCCGCGATGCCTTTGGCCAAGCGACTTGGGAAAATGCTCAATATCCCGGAGAAGCGGCTGGTCGAAGCGATGGATAAACCAAGCAATCTCCTAAAGAAAGAGCCAGCAGCAGATCGCCTTAGCCGTGAATTATTTTTATTGGCGCTTGTTCGTGCTGCGAAAGAAGAACCCGAAAAAGCGGAGGCGGCATTGCAGCGCTACGCGGGCAAGTTAAGTGCCAATGAAAAAGCGCAGGCTTGGGCCAATATTGCTTTACCTGCGTCACAAAAATTGCAGTCCGAGGCTTTGAATTATTGGAAACGCGCGGAGACTGCCAGCCTCAGTCTAGAAGCCTATCAATGGCGGGTCAGAATGGCGCTACGCGAAGGTGATTGGAAGATGGTGAAGTCATCAATCGTGGCCATGCCGACTAGTCTAAAGACGCAGCCAACGTGGGTCTATTGGTATGCTCGCGCCTTACAACAAGAAGGTAAAAAAGACGAGGCGCAGGCCATCTTTGCAGGTATTTCTGATCAGCTCCATTTTTATGGACAATTGGCTTTAGAAGAACGCGGTCAAAAAATCGGCGCGCCGGTTTTGGCAAAAGCACTGACGCCTGAAGAGTTGGCACCGGTTGCGCAAAATCCGAATTTGCAACGCGCTTTGAAATTTTATGCTTTGAATTTGCGCTTTGAAGGCACGCGCGAATGGAATTGGGCATTGCGTGGTATGAGCGAGCGTGAGCTCTTAGCCGCAGCCGAATTCGCGCGACAAAATGAGCTATTGGATCGCATGGTCAATACCTCTGACCGTACCAAGGGTGAGCTCGATTTTAATCAACGTTTTCCTACCCCTTTTAACGATACCATGTACAAAGCCACGCAGTCGGTGGGTGTCGATATGGCGTGGGTGTATGGCTTAATACGTCAAGAGTCTCGTTTTGCGACTGCGGCCAAATCGCATGTAGGCGCTAGTGGCCTCATGCAAGTGATGCCGAATACCGCGAAGTGGGTTGCGAAGAAAATTGGTCTATCGAGTTATGTCCCACACCAAGTCAATAATGTCGAGACCAATATTGCCTTAGGCACCAATTACTTAAATATGGTATTGACTGACTTAGGTGGCTCACAAGCCTTGGCTTCCGCTGCTTACAATGCTGGGCCAGGACGACCACGTGCATGGCGTGCGACTTTATCGCGGCCTGTAGAAGGGGCAATTTTCGCTGAAACTATTCCTTTCTCGGAAACGCGTGATTACGTAAAAAATGTACTCTCAAATGCCACGTATTACGCTGCATTGTTGGAGAAAAAACCGCAATCCTTAAAAGCACGCTTAGGAATGGTCGTGCCCAAAGGTATGAATGCCGATGACCCTGAAAATCAGTAGGAGTACGCCATGGATAATACCGATTTAGAGACGAATTTAGCGCCTTTGCATAGTTTTCTCAGAAAAAGCAATTATCGATTAGTGATCGGTAATAAAAATTACTCTTCTTGGTCGATGCGACCTTGGTTGGTCATGAAGACCTTTGGGATTCCTTTTGAAGAAGTGAAGATTCTTTTAGATCGACCAGACACAACGCAAAAAATCTCTGAATTTACTTTGTCGGGACGGGTGCCGGTCTTACTGGGCGACGACTTGGTGATCTGGGACTCCTTGGCGATTTGTGAGTATTTGGCGGAGCAATATCCCTTGTTACATCTGTGGCCAGAGAATGTCGCCGCACGTGCCACAGCGCGTAGCGTTTGCGCTGAGATGCATGCAGGTTTTGCGCAATTACGCAGCGCTATGCCGATGAATATTCGTGCGTATTTTCCAGGTAAAGGACGCACCGCAGGTTCGCAAGCGGATATCGGGCGCATCAGCGAGATTTGGGAAGATTGCCTCGCCACCTATGGCGCACATCGATTTTTGTTTGGTGATTTTTCCATTGCGGATGCCTTCTTTGCGCCTGTGGTGATGCGCTTTAAAACGTATGGTGTGTCTCTGGCACCTGCACTACAAGCCTATTGTGAACGCATAGAAAGCCATCCTGCCGTGGCGCAATGGGTGCATGGCGCGATTGATGAGAAAGACGATTTGCCAAAATTTGATTTCCCATGAAAACCTATGTCGTTGGCGGTGCAGTGCGCGATGCCTTATTGGGTTTGCCAGTGCAAGATAGAGACTATGTCGTAGTCGGTGCCACACCGCAGCGCATGTTGGAACTCGGCTATACACCGGTCGGTAAAGATTTTCCGGTTTTTTTACATCCCAAAACGCATGAAGAGTATGCGCTAGCCCGGACTGAGCGTAAAACGGCGGCGGGTTATAAAGGTTTTGTGTTTCACACTGACGCCAGCGTCACTTTGGAACAAGATTTGATCCGCCGCGACTTGACCATCAACGCGATTGCGCGCGATGCAGACGGTCATTTGATTGATCCGTTTGGAGGGCAGGCGGATTTGCAAGCCAAGATTTTTCGTCATGTCTCGGCTGCTTTTGAAGAAGATCCTGTACGTATCTTGAGATTAGCGCGATTCGCGGCACGATTTTCTCAAGCACCGCACGCATTTTCTGTTGCGCCAGAAACCATGCAGTTGATGAAAAAAATGGTGGCGGCAGGTGAGGTCGATGCTTTAGTTCCTGAGCGTGTCTGGCAAGAGATTTCACGTGGACTGATGGAAGCCAAACCTTCGCGCATGTTCGACGTGCTGCGTGAGTGCGGCGCTTTAGCGCGTTTAATACCCGAACTGTCGGCATTGTGGGGCGTGCCACAACCCCCCAAACATCATCCTGAAATTGATACCGGACTGCATATTATGTTGGTGGTGGATTATGCTGCCCAACAAAATTATCCTTTGGCGATCCGATTTGCGGCCTTGTTGCACGATTTAGGTAAAGGTAATAGCGATCCTACGCAATGGCCTCGGCATCATGGGCATGAGGCGCGTGGCATCGATTTAGTGAGAGCGGTCTGTGAACGTCTCAAAATCCCAAGTGAGTGCCGTGATCTGGCGATCATGACTGCCCGCGATCATGGCAACGTAGGGCGTGCGTTAGAGATGCGTCCCGCGACTTTGCAAGATATGCTGGAGCGCAATGATGCTTTTCGTAAGCCGCAACGTTTTTTAGACATGATTACGGCAGCGCAATGCGATTGTTTTGGTCGTGCTGGTCTAGAGAATATTCAATTTCCCCAAGGGGCGTTTTTAGCGCGTGTACTGGCTGCGGCGCAAACCGTGAATGCGGGGGCAATCGCGCAACAAGTCATGCAAAAAAAAGCGTCGCAAACTGAGCACGCCGACATCGCACCCGCGCATCAAATCGCCGAAGCAATTCGCGCTGCGCGTATCTCAGCGATACGCCCTGTTGTCAATTCAATTGCAGATATAGCGCAATAATATCCCTCCTTGTAATTCTCTCGTCATATCTGGGTTCTACAATTCGATCACAAAAATATGAAGGCAATGCTTAACTTTGCCTCTTCTGAAATCAAGCTTGCTGTCGGGTCCTCTCGTAGAGGTCTCCGTATTTGGATCCCGGTCAACAACCTTGGTTAATTCGAATTAATTTCCAGATGATAGAGAAAATGATGTCACATAAAACCCTCAAAATTGCAATTGTGTCTTTGTTCCTATGCGGAACTGCGGCCAGTGCTGATTATCGCCCTGTCGTGGCGCCAAGTGCGAATTTAGCGCCGCCGGCTTTATTAACTGCCGGGATGTTTCGTCTCGAGTCCGAGCGCAGTTACAAGCTCAGCTTGCAGATGGCACTAGGTATTTTGAATGGACATACGGAAATTGAACGAGCTCGTTCATTTGAAAATATTTCACGTTTGCGTAAAGACCTTTCTAAGCAAATGAAAACTGAAAAAACCGGCAAGGCCTTTAATCGCGTGAATAGCGCCTTAAATGATCAGGTTGATGGATTGCCTAAGCTGAATGCAAAAAACGCCGCTGGCATGTACGACGTGAATGAAGATCTTTTGATCAAGATGAATTTCTTATCTTTTGCGATTGAATCAGAGACAAATGATACAACGTCGCGTATTACTGGCTTGGCTTTACGCCAAGCTTCGTTGGCACAACGCATGGCGAAAATTATCTTATTGCGTTCTATGGATAAAAATATGCAGGCGAAGCAAGGCTTGCAGGTCGATTTGGCGCAATCCAGAATTGAATTCGTCAATGGCATGAGTTTGCTGGCCGAAGAAGCACAAGATGACAAGGCCTTGAAAGAGCGTTTAACTTTAGCGCAACAGCAATGGATGTTTTATGAGCGGGCTTTGAGTTCGCCTAGTTTGCGCGCTGAAGACTTACGCAATATTTCCTCCACCAGTGATCGTATTGCGCAAATGATGGTGGAAATTGTGCGTCTTGGTTATGGATTGCCGCCCGATCCCAGCATTATTGCCGGTCGTTAATGACAGACCGCACGTGATACCTGCCTATTTTTAGAAACGCTAGGAAATATGATGAAACCAGCCCCACAAAAAAAACTTTACGCCTCACTCTCTTTATTGATGCTCGCTAGTATATTTGCAGCGCAGCCAGTCAAAGCACAATCCACCATCAAAATTGATGGCTCTAGCACAGTGTTCCCTATTACCGAAGCGGTGTCGGAGAGCTTCCGCGAAAAAAATAGTCAAGTGAAATTCACGATAGGGATCGCGGGTACTGGCGGTGGTTTTAAAAAATTTTGCAAGGGTGAAACCGATATCTCGGATGCGTCTAGACCTATTCTGAAAAAAGAAATGGCCGAATGCAACAAAAATGGCGTCTACTACTTGGAATTGCCGGTCGCCTTCGATGCCCTGACCGTGGTGATCCATCCCCAAAATAAGTTCCTAAGCAAAATCACGGTCGATGAGTTGAAAAAAATCTGGGAGCCTGCGGCACAAGGCGTGATTACCACATGGAATCAAGTAAACCCAGCTTGGCCGAAAACCGCGATTAAGTTGTACGGCCCTGGTGCCGAGTCCGGCACTTTCGATTATTTTACCGAGGCAGTGAACGGCAAATCTAAGTTAAGCCGCACTGACTACACCGCATCCGAAGACGACAATGTAATCGTGCAAGGGGTTTCTCGGGATATTAATGCATTGGGCTATTTAGGTTTTGCTTACTACTCCGAAAATAATAAAAAACTTAAAGCCGCCGCAATCATGCAGAAAAATGGAAAAAATGCGGTTTTACCTTCAGTCAAAACGGTGATGGATGCGAGCTATCAGCCATTGGCTCGGCCGCTCTTTATCTATGTCAATGCCAAAGCCGACGAGCGTCCAGAGGTTCGAGCTTTCGTTGATCATTATCTTAATAACGCCGAATCGATCGCCAAGCAAGTGAAATACATACCCTTAAGTATGAAAGACTATCGCCATACGATGGTCAATTACAAAGTGAAAAAAACCGGCACCGCATTCGGTGGCGAAGCAGAAGTGGGCGTCACGATAGAGGAATTGCTGAAGCGTGAACCTAAGAATTAAGGTGCATTTAATTGCTTTAAAAAAAACCGACCACCATGTCGGTTTTTTTGTTTGACCCATTACTCGACGCTAGGCCTGCGATCAGCAATACAGCTCAGATGATCACTTTCTATCAACCGGCAAAGCTGTTGTATCCTTGATTTGCAAAAGAGCAAAGCTCGACTTCACATCGAGTACGGCTGGATGCTTTAATAAGGTATCCATCATAAAGCGTGAAAAATGATTCATGTCTTCTACTCTGACTCGCAAGAGATAATCCATTTCTCCTGTCATTGCGTAGCAAGCGACCACTTCTGGCCATTGCTCGACCGACGCGGCGAAGTCTATTCGTGGCGAGCGTGGATTTCCTTTACTTGGCGTATCGGTGTGTTTTTCTAGGCGCACATTGATATAGGCGAGCAGTCCAAGGCCAATTTTTTCGGCTTCTATGAGCGCAACGTACTTGCGTATTACACCGCTGTCTTCTAGTCTCTTAATACGACGCAAGCAAGGGGACGGTGACAGATTGACGCGCTCGGCCACTTCTTGATTGGTCAGCCGACCATCAGCTTGCAAAATGGCTAAAATTTTCCTATCAATTTTGTCGAGTTCTATTTGGGGCATATCCTGTCTTTGGATTGTTATAACTGGCAATATTATTGCTCAAATTGTCGATAATGTGCAGCATTTTGGAATTTTATGGCGTATTAGAGGCTTTATACTTGCGGATTGATTTGGCGCAAGGCATTTGAATTTCGACATAGCGATTGCATGCGAACAAACGCACTTTACGCCACCAATCTTGACCTGACTGATAGTTAACTGGAGATAAAAAATGACGATCCAAACTTGGGAAAACCCAATGGGGACAGATGGCTTCGAATTTATCGAATACGCTGCGCCAGAACCGAAAGAGTTAGAAAAGCTGTTTATTGAGATGGGTTTTACGGCGATTGCAAAACATCGTACCAAGAATGTCACTTTATATCGCCAAGGCGATGTCAACTTTATTATCAACGCTGAACCAGATTCATTCGCGCAACGCTTCGCTCGCAAACATGGTCCTTCCGTCTGCGCTTTTGCGATCCGTGTCAAA
>CAYXJI010000076.1:0-3884 GCA_964465175.1 uncultured Burkholderiaceae bacterium
TACGCAAAGCTTGGGACATTAAACGTGCTTGTAAGCCAGGCAGTGAATCACCCATGTCGCCTTCAATTTCAGCCTTCGGTGTTAAGGCAGCCACAGAGTCAATAACGATCAAATCCACACTACCGGAACGCACTAAGGCATCCGTGATTTCTAAAGCTTGCTCACCGGTGTCTGGCTGAGAAATTAATAAGTCATTTAAATTGACACCCAATTTTTGTGCGTAACCCGCATCCAGCGCATGCTCTGCATCGATAAAAGCACAAGTCCCGCCAAGTTTCTGCATTTCTGCGATCACTTGCAAAGTCATCGTCGTTTTACCAGAAGATTCCGGGCCGTAAATTTCAATCACACGGCCACGCGGAAGACCACCCACACCAAGCGCGATATCTAAGCCCAAAGATCCAGTAGAAACCACCTGCACCTCATCAACCGTAGCACCATCCGCCAAACGCATGATGGAACCTTTACCAAATTGTTTTTCGATCTGCGCTAAGGCTGCTGCCAGTGCTTTGCCTTTGTCAGCACCATTGTCAGTTTTTCTATCGTCCATAATTTATTCCCGGTAAATACTAAAAAGTCAGTGTTTATTGAAGGTGTACATTGCTACACACAGGTAGGTACGCGTTTGGCTGGAAATTTGCTCAGAGCTCAACATGTCGACACTGTATAAAAAATCAGTAGTTTATGCAAGCATCTTTTTAAAATATTTTTCATGTTGGTTTTTTGCCTCCATACTCTAAGTGTCGAAGTTCTTTTAATTCTGAATTTTGTTCACTTAATTCTGAACTCAAAAAACAAAATAAACCTATATAATTCATATACTTGAATTAAATTCAATGGATAGTCCTTCGGTTCTGCCTCATCACAAGCATCCCACAAAGATGGGCCGCGGGCTCTGCAAGATAAGCACGAACTACGTCCTACTCTTGTCCCAAGATACTTGCTGAACTATTTAAATTTGGAACTGCGGCACACAAATTGGCAATCAAGCTACCCAACACTTTTGATGCATGAGGCGAACCAGAGTCCACGAATTCTCGCACATTGGCAAAGGTATTGAATAAGAAATGTGGCTCCACCTGCACTTGCAGCAAACGCAGACGGGAATCAAGCACATCGCGTGCAAACTCACTACGCTCTAACTCAAACGACAGCGCCTGCCGCCGTGCTTGTCCATTGATATGGCGATATAAGGCAGACATCGCGATCCATGGTGAGAATTACAGACCAGCACCAATCATTTGACCACAGCCAGCCAATTTCTTCGGCACTTTGTACCAAGGGATGGGATCGCCAATGTTCGTCAAGGTATAGACTAGCGCAGAAGCAAATGGAACCACGATAGCCACCGCCGCGACTTGAAGAACCCACCGTTCTACCCAACGGGGCAAGCGTTTTGGTCAACGTTCAACAATCCCAAACGCCGTCAACTGAATCATACCAAAAGACCTCTACACAACTTACTGCGCGGCCGAAGTTTGCACCTGCGATGCTCGGCGTAACCTACAACTCAAACTTCAGCCGCTCGCGACAGCTATGCAGAGGTCTCTTATTGGTCAAAGTACATCAGTAGCAAATCGAACCAAACAAAAACTGTTCACCATGTTTTACGGAAGCGATTACAAACCGCTGCGCGCTGTTGTCCCTCCTCATAGACTGCCACAAGAAGCATAGGCTTCGTCGCTCATCGCTTTCAATCTTTAACGAGATACTGAATTGATCGCTCTAGGCTGCGATCCGAAAAATATTAGCATTTTACACACTTCATGAAACAGTTCTTGGGAAACGAGCACTAGCCCCTCCGACTTCACATCAAGCCCGAGGCTCATACTTTTCCAGAAAAGAATTCGATCCGAATTTTGATCGACAAGCCGAACATTAATTTGTAGTTGTTCGGCATCGATTCTTGTACTTCCTTCAAGGACGGTCGCCGATGTTGTACCCACCAAAGGCATTGAGGGAACACACAAGGTCTCTCCGAACACTTTAGGGGCTTCTTCTAACATTTGCATGTTTAGTTTTTTAGTAAGCACTCGCCCTGACATATCCTCAGAAATCGAATGTAAAGGCAAAAGGATCATGGAACTTGGCTTTGCAAAACTCATCGCCAATTTTTCGCAATATCGATACTTACGGCGTTGAATAACTGGTCGATAGTGACCAGTAGGAATTGAAATTAGAAGCAGACTACACGGCACACTTTCTTCGTCCAAACTTGTGTAGTACTGATGCAAGCGTTTGCGCAGACGTCCCATTTGCACTCTCACCACTGGATCCACTTTGGGATCGTAGGTGGACGGATTGCAACCTAAGACTTCCAATGCAATCATGTACTCATTAATGGCGCATTGCCCGTCAGAAAGGATACGTTTAATTAGATAGTGTAACAATCGACACATACAGCGCGCCTGTCTAAATGGGATACTTTGGAAAATCTGTTCTAAGGTCAACTCTATTTCACCCGCAGAAAAAGAAAACATTGACTTGTCACCACCGTGACTATCTTCCAACAAAATATGACTGTCCATCATGCTAAGACCCCTCCCGAATAAATGTGATTTATAGAGAGCCATCGTCTGTGGCTCGCTTGATTGTCACTGTAGAGAAATCTTCGTTTTTTAACCTTCCAATACTCTTCTAATTATCCATTTTGATAAAATTGATTCAATTGGCATGCCTTTTTGACTGTAGAATCTAGCATTTCATGAAATTGAAAGGTTCTGGAATATTGATGGAAATACGTACTTTTCGCTTTGGCGCGTGGCGGGTAGATCCTTCCGACAACAGCATAAGCAACGGAGAAATTAGGCGGCAAATGGAGCCACTCGCCATGAAAGTCCTGGTCACTTTATGCAACGAAGCCAATACCATCATTAGCTCAGAGCAACTTTTAACGCAGTGTTGGGGGAGTAAAATCTGTGGCGACAATCCCGTTCACAAGATCATTACACGATTACGTAAACTCTTAGGGGACAAGAGTAACGCTCCAGAATACATAGAAACGATCAGGAAACGTGGCTATCGCAGCATCGCACGGGTACAGTATGACTATTCCGAGACCTCCCATGCAGGAACTTGGATACACGAATCACCCTTTCGTGGACTGCTCGCCTTTGACGAAAAGCACGCCCCAATCTTTTTTGGGCGTAGCGATGCCATAACTCGCCTGATTCAAAGCCTCACTTTGCAAGCCGCTCGTCCCAACGCCGTCGACTTACACCTCATCTTAGGACCTAGCGGCGCGGGCAAAACCTCGCTCGTCCGTGCGGGCGTGATTCCTAGCTTAATGCATGCTAAGGGAGCGGTCCGCGTGATATCACACTCCTATTTTGATCTCGCGGAAAGAGCTGAGCACTCCTTGAATACCTGCTTGGGCGCAATGTTGCTCGACTTAGAGCAAGACGGGCAAGGACTTTTTCCAAATCAAAGTACAAGCTCCTTAGCGCAGCTATTACAAGGCGATCTTACCGAAATCCAAAACACGCTAAAAGCCCAATTGTCCAACCTGCCTGAGCCTTCCCACGTCAGACACTGCGTCATCATCGATCGCTTGGAGGTGATTTTTGATGAAAGTCGAGTGCCAACTTCTGAGTGCGAGGCATTCTTAGCCTCACCCTCTCTACCTGGCAGTCCTGCGCTATCCTATCTCCTAGGCTACGCCGACGCCAACCACGACAATGTGTATGACTGGGTTTGTACTTACGAAGGGCGAGGTCCTACCGGACTTGGCAATGGAAACTACTTATGGAACAGCGCCAACAACAAAAACGGCGCGATCAGCTTTATCGTCAGTGGAAAATCAGGTGACGATTATGCGGAGTACAAACAAGATCTTTGGCATCCCGCTGGCACCTTTGTACAACCCAGGTTCCGCGAAGGGCAGG
>CAYXJI010000076.1:3904-12434 GCA_964465175.1 uncultured Burkholderiaceae bacterium
TATCAAAAACCCCTCTCTGATTTTTTTCAAGCCTCTCACAGGCCGTCCTCTTGTCTTAGGTCGCTTTTCGGTAAACAACGGATCAAATGAAACGCTCACTCATAAATACATAGGCCCCGCTGGAAATTTTGGTACTCCGATCACTTTGTCACCAGGTTCAGTTCGAAATTTCAACCCAAGCTACTTCGCTACCAGCCATCTTATTGTGGACTCTGCCGAAAACGTCGTTTTGCTTTACATCATGAATGGACAAAATGAGCAAACACTACGCATCACCCAAGCAGATGTGGATAGGGCTCGCCAGAATAAATTAAAAACTTTGCCCTCAATGGCTTCACTCCCCAATGGCACCAGTGCGCCTGACTTTTCAGTGAGCAATCGCACGAGCATGGCACTGGACTTGGTTTGGTACGATATCAATGGTGTCCCGCAAGTCATAGACAAGCTCGCCCCTGGCGCGAGCAAGACCCTAAGTGCTACACGCTTTGGCTCGATCTACACTTTGAATAATCGCTATGGTGTGGTCAGTCCATTCAGCGTCACACAAGCGAACAACCAAGCCTTAATCGCCAATGAAAGCCATATCGAATTTTGGAAGGCGCAAGTCGGTAAATTCTCCACAGACCAATTCTGTGCAGTCAATGGCGGCATCTGTAGTTTTGGTGATGTGCGTTTTGTAAGCTATGGGGTATATCCACTGTATATCACCAAGCTCGCGCGAAACTCAATTGCCTGTACCAGTGAAGCTTTCAACGACACAGCACCTGACGCGAAGAAGACCTGCTATGTCAACGCAAAACCACTAAACGTCTGCGCGCGCGAAAATGAACGCTGCGCCTTCTCTGGAACAAAGCTCGTCGCCTACGGTGTAGATCAACAATATCGATGGGACGTATTCACAAATGGAGTCGATTGCAAGAACAGCGTGTTTGGTGATCCCGCACCCAACGTAGGCAAGGTCTGTTACGTGATGGATTTTGTGCCTGTGGGAACGGCCCCGTCTATTTTCACTATCGCGACCACCACCCAAGGCGAAAAGTCGATCACCCAAATTGGAGATCACAAGAACCAAATAGGTGGATCAAAATGAACCGAATCAAAAAAATTTTGGCGAGGATACGCGGCAAGACACCCAAACGATGTAGTTCCATCGTCGTCACTAACTCCTCTAGGCAGCGACCTGGCAGCCACAGATAGCCATTGATAGCCATCGATTTTTGCTTGAGTATTGGAAAAGCTAAGTGCATCAAGTGAATAAGCACGCGAGCAATACTCGCTGTGCTTCAAATCACGGCACGTTCACGTTTAGTGGCGTTCGTTTTTTTAGCTACGGCAAGAAAAATCAGTGCATTCGGCAGCGCCCCCCGAAATCGAAGGTTTGCGCTGCGGCGGTATGTAGGTTCAAACGAGAACGTACACTGCAAGTCAGCGGAGCCAAATTCGTGGCTTTCTGGGTTGATATCCAATTTAGTTGAGATGCTTTAAAAGGCGGTGTCGCTTGTAAAATTGCGGTTTTCGCGGCGCCATTCCCAACTCATCCTTGATACTTGTGATCAGGCGAAAGTTATCTTGACGCCTCAAAACTACTGTGTAAAAATACAGTGTTTTTAAGAGGGAGTTACTATGATCAAAGGCAGCTGCTGTTGCGGTTCAATCAAATTTCAAATTACATCACTCCCAAGCATGATGGGCATGTGCCACTGCTCTCGCTGTCGCAAGGTCGGGGCAAGTGCTTTGGCATTCGTCGATAAGAATTCATTCAGCTTATTGGAGGGGAAAGAATTTATTCAACGCTATGAACCACAAGCGCCTTTTAAGTATGCGAGGACTTTTTGCAAAAACTGTGGAACATCATTGGGTGAGATCGGTTCCGAAAGTGATTCGTTTCCAATTCCAGTCAATTGCCTCGATGATGATTCAGAGGTAAAAATGCAATTCCATGTTTATGTAGGCTCTAAGCCTACATGGTATGACATCTGCGATAATGCACCGCAATTCCAAGAAAGTCCGACCTAAAAATAATTGAAGCCAGTCATATGACTGGCTTCAGTACCCTAACAAGCCTTGTTTGTTTGCGGTGTGAAAGAAGTCGTAAATTACACTTTTGCTACTTGCCTATATTGCCCCTTGAAAATCATACTAAAAGCTGACCCAAAAATACTGATTTGGTTCATTCCCCTGAAAGAGTGAACCTTCTCCATAAAACGCGACGAATGTTTCAGCTTTAAGCTGTTCTTGTGGCAACCAGCTTGGTGCGTGCTTAAGTACGAATTTAGGATCCCAAGCCAAAAATTTTTCCCGAATTCCTTTGCAGTCACCCAATAATTTGGCCGCATCCAATTCGCCGGTTATAGGGCATTGGTACTCAAAATTCAGTGGAAGAAAACGAAATCCAGCTGCATGAAAAAGTGCAGATAGCTCCGGCGATTGGGTCTCGCGCTTCATTACATCTTTAAGATCTTTCTGCAATTCTGGGTCTCTATATTCGATGTATAAATATCGGCGAACGACACTTAAATCGGTTTCGTCATCACAATCCAAAACTTGGGTCTTGTTATATGTCAGGTAGCCATCGTAGATCGTGTGCTCACCATGTAAGCGTGTGCCTGGATACTTCGCACCATCAATTTGGCGAGATGTAGTCTGCACGCCTTTTTGCCAAAGCTCTCGACTGCCACAGACGTCGGGCTTCCAAAAACACATGCGTAGCCCCAACAAAATGAGCGCAATAAAAAACAAGGCGGCAATGAGCTTTAGTAGCGCATATAGCTTTCTAAATAGGTTTCCCAATGCTTTTATTGAAGCGCTATCAAAGAAAAATCGGCGTTTGACCACAAGGAAAACACAGGCGACGCTCAGATAAAACAACGCCCCCTTTGAGCCTCCGGGCAAAAATCCTCCGTCAACTTCGGGCAGCAGAGACTGCATGACATTCGGATGCGTGTTGGCTGCCCAGTGTAGGATCACCGCAGGCCAGACTGAACCGCCAGCGCGCTGCACCAAAAAGACCATGAAAATTGACCACGTCAGAAGGTAAACGAAAAAATTGAATGCAGAATTGAACGAGGCAAAGTGCGAAGTTCGGTATAAGGGAAAGTGCCAGATCCACCAAATGACACTGATCAACAGCGCGACCCAAAACGGGGAAATGCGGCCTAATAATCTATGCTGAAGATAGCCACGCCATCCAAATTCCTCAGCGATGGGTCCGGTGATGAGAGCCGCACCTAGCGACAGCGTCAAGATAGCAGCAGGTGACCATGGCATGGCAAAAATAGGTACGCCCTTGACGAACAAATAAGTCAGACCGAGACACAAAGGAAGCACTAATCCGACCAGCACATAGGGTAAGGCAGGAATGATAGAAAAGACCCGGACGGAAAAATCCTTCAATCCATTCTTACCGCCCTCGGCAAAGGCTGCGGCAAAACCAGCGAGGCTCGCGAACAAGGGGAACAGCCAAAGATGCAAATTCGCATCCTCGACAAAAAACCAACCTGCCCAAGGAATGCCGAAGGCAATGGCAAAAAAAGTGGCGATACCTAGTTTCGATTTATAGTCCATGTGTTCTCTGTTTGTTATGTGTTTGGCTTGTGATTTCCATCTTAGGTTCAAGCTTTGTTTTATTTCGCTTGTCTTACGATAGCGTTGGATCTGCGTCTAGATAGATTCGATTGGGTCAGCCTTCGCCATTTTTCGTCTTGCAATCCAAAACAAACCACTACCGACCGCACTAAATGCCAACAAGCTTAGCCAAGCTTGGAGTGAGGCAAAACTCATTAAGGCTAAGCACAAGGTCAACGCACTCAAAGGCATAAGGGCCGCTTTTAGCGCAGCAAGACCAGTCGGCCATACTCCAGCACGCTTTTCTAAGATAGGCACGCTCGCAATGCACAATGCATAGCCGACTAAGCGTACGAGGGTCGCCAGTGCCGCCAAATAAATAAACGTATTGCTCACCGCGAGCGAGAGGCTAGCGCATCCTACGAATAAAATCGAATACATCGGCGTCGCGAATCGCGGAGGAAGTGTCCCAAACCATGATGGCAAACAATGGTCTCGCGCTAAGGCATAAGACATACGTGGTGCGGCCAACATGATCGAGGATAGATTGCCAAAAATCGACACGATTGCGGCGAATGCGATCAAGCCAGCACCCCATTCGCCGAGTAGAACACTTGCCACATCGGCGATTGCTTGCTTGCTTTCTCCTAAGTTTGGCAAAACCGAAATAGACAACCACTGAATCAAGAAATACATCAGTGCTGTGAACAAGACAGTCTTGACTAATGCACGTGGAATATCTCGCTTCGGTTGTTGAGCCTCTCCCGCATTGACGGAGCCACTTTCAAAGCCGACAAAGGCGTAGAACAAAACGAGTACGGTTTCGCCCAATACGGTCAGGTTTGGAATCGGCATACCCTCAGAGTTCGACCATGTCAGATGAGGAATGCCCACCGTGATCAACAATAGCAAGGGCAATAATTTTAAAACCGTCAGTACCAAAATCGTTTGTAGTCCTTGGCGCACGCCGACGTAGTTGATGACGGTTAAACCACCGATGACCATACAGATCAGCATATTGCGCGCCCACAGTGTGTCTAGTTCTGGAAAAAACCAGACCAAATACGTTGCCATTAAATTGGCATTGGCTGCCATCGCGATCACGCGTCCTATGCAAAGCAACCAGCCAGTTTGAAAACCTAAAAATGGCCCAAAACTTTGAAGAACATAAACACTAGGTCCTCCTGTTTGTTGAAACAAACTTCCCAAGCGTGCAAAACACAGCACGATGGTCATAAACAAAGCGCCACAAAGCAAAAATAACCATGGGCTTAGCCAACCCACTTTTGCAGCGGCAATTGCTGGCAAGACGAAGAGGCCGCCACCAATCACACCGTTCAAGGTAATCGCGGCAAATCCGACTTGGCCAATTTCACGTTTTAGCGTGGATTCCTGTTGTTCCATAACTTCCTTCTTTTGAATTGTATTGCCTCATGCGAATCGAAAGTTTTAGTATCCCCGTTGCATATTCACTGTCTGTGGTAATTCCCCCGTCGCACGATAACGCCCGATATTGTCGGCGACGATCAAGGACGCGGTGTCACGGTCCGTGGGTGCGCTGCAATGGGGAAGTACAGTGACTTGAGGATGCTGCCATTGCCATGCGGATTCCGGTAACGGTTCCAGCGTAAATACATCTAAGACGGCATGGGACAAATGGTTTTGATCGAGTGCTTGTAATAAGTCCGTGTCATTGACGATGGCGCCACGCGCAAAATTAATGAATGACGCACCCGGCGGCAATTGCGCTAACAATTGCGCATCCACTAAGCCTTGCGTCTTTGGCGTTAGGGGCAGTAGACACACCAGAATATCGGTTTTTGCTAGCATCGCAGGCAAGCTATCTTCACCACTAAAGCATGTCATACCAGGAATCGTTTTTTCAGTGGTGCTCCAAGCACACACACTAAACCCTGCCTGCAACAAACTGTGCGCTGCGGCTTCGCCTAAAGCACCCAGCCCCAACAAGCCTACGGTTCTTTGTTGCGCTTTGACATATGGACGCGCTTGCCATTTTTTCTCGGCCTGCTGCTTGCTGTACGCGGGGATCTCACGGTGTAGATACAGCACCCAAGTTAAGACTGCTTCAGCCATCGTGCGCGCCAATTGCGGATCAACAAGTCGCACGACTTTGAGATTCGTGTGCGCCAAATCTGCTACCAGTCGCTCGACACCAGCCCAGACGCTGTGTACCCATTCTAGTTGGGGGAGTTGCTGTAGTTGTGCGGGATCGGGATTGGCGACAATTGCGACTTGACAAGAGGCTCTTTCTGCCTCGCTCAAGTCACTAAAAGCGACTATCTTTTCATTCGGCATGGCGGCTTGCAGTGCTTCTACCCATGCTTGGGTATAGGCGTAATTGGGCGCAGCTAGGAAGGGAATGGAATTCATCATTTTATTTTTCGTAAACAAAGGACAAATCCTTAAATCCCTTGAACTCCAAGGCATTGCCCGAAGGATCTCTAACAAAAGCGGTCGCTTGTTGCCCTGCTTGGTCAACGAAGCGCAGGCTCGGGGCGATGGTGAAGATCACCGCTTTCTGTTTGAGTCTCTCGATGAGGCTTTCCCATTCTGGCATTTCTAGAATGGCGCCAAAATGCGGCATAGGCACATCATGTTCGCCGACTTGCGAGGTATTGGTTTGCACAGCCGTTGGGCCAAGATGCAAGGATAGTTGATGGCCGAAAAAATTAAAATCGATCCAAGTCTCGGTACTTCGACCTTCTTCGCAGCCAAGGATATCGCCATAAAATTGACGAGCTTGATGCAGATCGTGGACATAAAAAGCGAGGTGAAAAAGTGATGACATTTGAACTCCTTTAGGTTGTTATCTTTGATGGTAATGACCGTCTACGTCATCACTTGAGGCTATCTCCAGCAATTCAAAAACCCTCAACGCCGAGGTGCCGAGACGCCAAGACGCGCAGAAAAATTCGATGTTATTCTCGATTTTTTCTCTAGGCCGTGTTGACATTCGAATTGGGAGATGTCCTTCAGCAGTAGGTAGCATAACTTTTTCTCTTCGATAGAGATAGCATATAATTCTTACTCTCTTCGAAAGTAATTTTTATGGATAGTCGCTATTTACAAAGTCTTATCGTCGTCATCGATCGTGGCTCCATCGCGGAAGCGGCGCGGGTTGAAGGACTGACAGCAGCAGCAATTAGTCAGAGGATCAATGCGCTGGAGCGGGAGTTTGGATTTGCACTCTTGTCGCGTATCGGTCATTCGGCGAAACCGACTCAGGCATGTTTAAACATCTTGCCAAGGGCGCGGCATATCATCAAAGAGTTTGGGCTGCTTGCAGGCGATAACGATGCCACAGGCTTGAGTGGAACACTAAGAATTGGTGCGATATCAACGGCACTAACAGGTCTGCTTCCGGGTGCGATGCGAACACTGGCTAAGGACACACCGAGCATCGAACTGGAAATCATTCCAGGCGCATCGCAACTATTGTACGAGGCGGTGTTAAGCGATGATTTGGATGCGGCGATCATTGCCGCGCCACACTTCGCCCTACCAAAGCTCATCAAAGCCAGTTCACTGCGGAAGGAAGCCTTAGTATTTTTATCGAAAAATAAGCCAGATGCGGGGATGGCCGAGATGTTACGCGATCGGCCCTATCTAAGATATTTGCCGGAAACTTGGGGCGGTCGCCACGCTGCGGCCTACCTCCATGACCATGGTCTTGCCAACACGCCCATGTGTGATTTGGATGCGCTAGAAACGATCGCCATGCTAGTGCTTGATGATGTTGGCGTGAGCTTAGTGCCACACTGGCCGACGCTAGAGAGATTAGCCCAGTCTTGCTACCTCACACCAATTGACGACGAACGATATCACCGCGAAGTTATTTTGATCAGTAAGTTGCAGACAACGCGACCCAACATGATTACTGCACTGACTCACGCATTGATGACGTCCTCAGCAGGGTCTTCGTGTGCTTAAAGAAAAGGAAATTCAAGGGTTTTGTCTGATTAAGATGAATAGGTCACGATGTATCATAAGCTTATTAAACTTAACCTGACAAAATCGTCTATAGCATCTACTAGAAAAAGATGCTTCGAATGTTGCTCCGATCAAAAGCGAAGGATCCAATCCTTACGGAAAATAGTCAAAAAATATGCAAGAACCCTGCCTTACCGAGGAATTTAAAATTAAGTAAACAAAACCATAAGGAATTCAGAGCTAGTTGATTTTTTTGCAGATTTGACTTGGAGGCTTTCACGTAAGTATTTGATTCGACTAGAATCGGAGTTCAGAATTAAAAGAAGATCGGCATCAAGCTTTATTGCTCAACATTTATTGCATACGTCGTCGATACTTCGCCGGACTCTCTCCCACAATACGAGAAAATAAACGCGAGAATGCCGCGACGTCTTGATAGCCGACCTCCTCCATAATACGCGCCAAACTCGTATTGCCTGAGCTCAGCATTTGCTTCGCTTTTTCAATTCTAGCGTTCTGCAATAAGACCAATGGACTCGCGCCTGTGTCGGCCTTGACGCGACGCAGTAAGGTTCTTTCACTGACCAAAAAACGTTGCGCCAATTGGGTGAGATCAAATGGTTCTTGCAAATGCGCTCTTAGCCAGGATTCAACCTTTTGCGAAAAAGGTGAGCTTTTTTTCTGAATGAAACTCGGATCGATAAATGGCGCTTGGCTGCGTCTTGGACTATGCAGCAAGGTCATTTTTGCCGTCGTGCGCGCTACTTTCTCGCCCATGCGCTGCTTGACTAAATGCATCGCTAAATCAAAGCTGGCACTCATGGCAGCCGTGGTCAAAATAAATTCATCTTCAATCAGAATCTCATTCGTATCCAAATGGCAGTCCGGGTATCGCTCACGAAAATCTTCAGCGAATAGCCAAGCGCTCGTGACGCGTCTGCCCTTAAGTAGCCCCGCCTCGGCAAGTATAAAACTGCCGACGCAAATGCTGGCGATGCGACTTCCTTGCAGTGCT
>CAYXJI010000077.1:0-12398 GCA_964465175.1 uncultured Burkholderiaceae bacterium
TATCGGTCTTGTCGACATAGTTGGCATTTTTACGCCCTATAGTCATTGCGAGTGCTTTGTCGCGACATTCGATAATTAAGCGGGCAAAGTTTTCACCCGCGATCTTGACACTGTGTTTGATGACAATGCCAGTAAAAATGACTTTGGCCGTACTGTCATAGCCAGCGCTGATCTCTACCAACGTACCGGGTTTGAAATTTCCTGCGTCACTGGTCGGAAATGTACCTTCTGGCATATCACCATCGATGATCGTGATGATGGCACTGGGAATCCGATTGGTACTATGATTGGTCTCTACCGAAAATATTTGTATGGTATCTGGGATCGGACTGCCATCGCAGCTAATGCTTAATTTGAGTACACCACTACTATTGTTAAACGGAGAGTCTGCCATGCCATTCCTCTTTATTGTTATTCGTTCTCGATGATTTTTATTACTGTTACGTCAGTGAATAAAGTGAATGACTCAAGCGAGCGGCGGGAATCGTAATTTCGTGCCCGGTGTTAAACGGCGAAAATTTGTCAAGCCATTAAAGCGAGCGACGTCGAGATAATAAGCCCCGTTCTTGTATATTTTTTCGCAGAGTAAAGGTAGGGTGTCACCCGCCTTTACTACGATTAAATGGGTTAAATCTGGTGAGCTCTGTTTCGCTTCTTTCACAATCTCTGAAATACTGGTGTATTCCACGAAACTAAGGCTGACGGTAGCACGCAAGGGCTCGCCATCAGGCTTGAATAAGGTATAGCTGAATTTTAGTTTTTCGATGCGGCCATAAAAAATGAGGCTGCCCCAGACGACTTGGACAACCGGTGTTTCGTGTTCTTTTCCTATATAGTCGTACACTGCTTTTCGCAGTGATTCGACTTGATCTTTGACTGGTTTGCTTGAGCCAGGAATTACGCCAGTACCATCCAACACTAATTTTTGTAAGTCGAGTTTTTCCGGTGCTACTTTGGAAAATTTTGGTTCATTGCCAGATTGCCCTAAGGCCAAGGCTTTGGTGTACTCGATACCATATTCGTGGTCATAGCCTGCAGGAGTGACTAAGGCTTCAAATGTTGGTCCAGAAGCACTGAGGCTGACGACACCATTATTGACCGTGCAGCCGGATACTTTTAGAACGGTTTTTTTTCCAGACATGATCAACGCTCTCCGTGTTCACGCAGTAAATTCAAGACCAATTGTCGGCACTCTGCCATCATCTCTTTTAGCATTTTTTCTTTTTCTGAAAAGCTTAAGACGGCTTCGTCTTCATCGCTATGTAGGATGTGAGACTTAATCACTAATTGTTTTACTTCGATCGCCATACACTAGCTCTCTTCATTAATTTTTTGGGCTTCTCGTTGCGCTTATTTGCTAAACCTATTTCCCTAGCTATTTTGTGTGCTTACTTTGTGCGCTTAGAATAGGTGTACGCAAACGTCATTTTTTCTACTGCGACTTCATTTTTGGTGGAAGAAAAACCTTCAACATCCCATTTCACCGGATAGGCATTGTTGAAGGTCCAACTTCGTAATACATTTTTGCTCGCATCGTGTAGATTGACGATGAGCATTTTGGGAACAATTTGTTTAATAAATTCCCCTTCCAGCACTTCTTTGCACCAAGCGACTAGCGGTGAGTTAATGCGGGCGATACCTCGTTTTAATTCCAAATTGGGATGTTTAATCTGCTTTGGTAATTGATGTACAAAACGATTCTCGCCACCTTCTACGACAGCTTCGGTTTCCATTTCTATACTCATCCCAGACACATCGGTGAATGAAGTGTCCGATGCCGTATTGCCATCGATAGAAACCGAAAAATAAAAGGCGGGAGGTGGGTAGCCTCCCTCAAAAAACTCACCAGCCATAGTACTGATTTCCTCAATGAGATTGCGGTGTGCAACGGTGCTTTACGGGTAGCTTACTTATTCGCGATCGTCAGACCTTCATGCACAATCTCTATCGATTCGATGGCGACTTCATTGCCTTCAGATTTTAGGTCTGTGCTGGAGATCTTGGTGGGCCACGCATTGGTCAAGGTCCATACCATTGTCGGTTTTCCGGTTTCATCTAGTAGGCTGATGGTGACGGGAACGCGTTTGATGGTGTTCAGTTTAATTTGATTGAGCCAGTCCCAAAATTTATTGTCACCCTTGAAGACCCCTTTTTTCATCGTGATATTGCCGTATTTTTTCATGCCAGGCATTTTGATCACAGAAAAGACAGGGCTATTGCCGTGACGATATTTGATTTCTTCAGACTGCACGTCCAAGCCTGACACCTCTTGAAAGTTCATTTCATTTTTATCCCACTTCACTTGGAAATAAAATTTCGGTAAAGGCCATACATTGGTTGATTGTTTTGAGCCATCATCTGCCATAACAAACCTCTTTATTTAAAAGTTTAAAAAACGAAGAATAAGTTTTCACTGGCTAATTGCTAATTGCTAATTGCTAATTGCTAATTGCTAATTGCTAATTGCTATTTGCTGAGTGACAGTGAAAAAAGCGCTTTAAGATTTTTGCATTTGCTGCTGGAAAGTAATCTCAATGAACTCGGCGGGGCGGCTGAGTGCGACTAAGACAGTCACTCGCATGATGCCTTCCAAGATATCTTCCGGTGTCATGGTTTCACCTAAACCGACATGAACACTGAATGCATCTTCGGCACTCGCACCCGCTAAGCCACCGCGTTTCCAAATGCCCGTTAAGAAGTTACTCACCATGCTCTTAATTGTTACCCATGTGTTTTCGACGTTGGGTTCGAAGACATAGGCTTTGGTCGCTAAGCGTATAGATTCTTCGAGCATGATCATGGTGCGGCGCACGTTGATGTAGCGCCAATCAAGACTGTTGCCGTCCAAGGTTCGAGCACCCCACACCAAGGTGCCTTCACCGATAAAAGTACGAATCGCATTGATCGATTTGCCCGCCGTTGATACGTTCAAGTCTTCTTGATCGTCGTGGGTAATGTTGACGCTAGGGGAGACGACGGCACTTAAGCTGACATTCGCTGGTGCTTTCCATACACCACGCGCGTTGTCGACCATGGTGTAAATGCCTGCCATCGCCGCTGCAGGTGGCAATAAGTTGAGCTTATTTTGTACCGAGACCAAAATTTTATTGTACAAAGGACTGATGACCAATAGCGTCTTATGTAACTCACTAGGGCCCGACGCAATTTCTGCTTCGGCTTTCGTTTTGGTTTCGGCATCTTCTTTTGCTTTGGCTTTTTCTTCTGCCGACAGTTTGTCGAAGCTTTCTTTTTCCTTTTGCTTTTCTTCTGCCGTTTTAGTCGCGTTGGCAGCAGATTCCGCTTTTTTCTTTTCCTTTAAGTCTTTGGCTGCCTTCAGCACCGTAGGGATGGAATCAAAAATGGCGTTGTAGTCGCTCTTTTTGTCATCCGATAAGTTACTTTGACTGATTTCAGCTTTCAGCACTTGAACTAGGCCAGTGCCTTTTTCATCGGCCGCGACAATGTTGTCGATATTGTGGAAATTTAAATCACCAAGCTGTGCAATCGATGCATTGGTCCAAGGGTAATACGCTGCACCAAAGTTGAGAAAGCTCGTGCCCAAGGCATTTCTAAATTTTGCAATGCAGTCGCCATCGGTGCGGCGATCCTTGTAGCCATCGTAGACGTCTAAAATGGAGAAACGATTCTTCATGCGGCTACCGCAATGCATGAGGCTGGCTTGTTGCAAGGCGATGCAGTCTTTCTCGGACAAGGACATGGCATCAGGAATGACGACCATGGTGGGTTCTTGCTCTTTCAAGAGTTCGTCAAATGCGCTTTCTAATGCTGGTTTTTCTACTTTGCCCGCTTTATAGTCGCCTATCGAAACGATGTAACAAGCGCTACCGCCATTTTGGAAGAACAACATCATGCTGTAATACAGTAAAAATCTAGGCGCCTTATGAAGTAACTGAAACTCGTCTTCACCTATGCGAAAATCGCTATTTTCTAAATTCTTAATGTTCTTGTCTTCACTGGGAAAGGCATCGATGACATATTGGTCTTCTGGTGCGCCACCAAAAAAACTAATGTATTCCGACATCGACGAAATACGCCAAGGCTTCTTATTTAAGGAGTTTCCCTTATTGTCTGCTTTTTCGGTGTATCCAACGAATGCCGGTACTGCGGTCGCTACTTCGACCACTGAATTGGGGAAGGCATTTTTTTCTACGATATAGACACCAGGTGTTTTATACGCGCCAGCCATATGTGTTCCTTTGAAAATTATTGATGAATATAAATCTCCGCAACGGTCAAACTTTGACCGTCCGAACCTCTTTCTTTGCCAAGTTTGTCAATGCTGGCGTTGGGCAATCGCCTGATTAATACCTTTCCTGCCACTCCTTCTTCGCGCAGTTGAAAGCGTTGCTTTGACAGGTACTCCAATGGCAGCGCTACTTCGGAAAGTAAAGCCATACCATCACTAGTCGCGGCGTGTGAGGAGGCGATAAAGTTGACTCCTTCGCCGCCTTCTTCTGCGTTCAAATCCACTATCGTTAATTTTTTTCTGGCCAACGTGCCTGAGAAAAAATACTTCCAGTGAAATTTTTTTGCTTTCAAAGCTACGACATACTGCTTTGAAGGCAACTCTTGTGTTACGACTACTTTGTTAATCGTTGTTCGGTCTAAAGCAAGCTCTACCTTGAAGTCATTGCTTATTAGCTTACTTAATACGCTAGGCTTTGCGGGAGCAGAAGGTGTATCGCGCCGCGGAGCGTGTGCTGTCCTACAGGCGATCGCTACCAACAATTCTTTGTCACCACTTTGGTTCGGCAATTGATTGTGAAACTCGCGTGCATTCTCCTGCTGCCATTCCGTAAAAAACAAAAGACTGGGATCGCGTGCCATGACGTCAAAGGAAAACTGTAATGTTTCTGAAGTCGATTTTTCGGTCGTACTGATCGTTTGCACATCGCAGGTTTCTTGCCAAATTTCTAGTTTGTTCGCATCGTTACGCAGTAGCATTGCTTCTCGTTCCAACATCGCTTCACATGCTTTGCTAGGTGCAAAATCAAAATTCCACGCAGCGCTCTCAGCATAAAATTCGTGCTCCACTGCAAGCGAAAATAAGCGTAAATACTTCGCCATCATCATCGCCCCATCATCAACGCATCGTTTCGGATCGGATATCGCTGATGACCGGCGCTTGACCTATCACTGCTGCGGAATCCAAACTAATCATGCGCACTTTGTAAAACACAGAAGGAAGATAGCGACCGCCCAATAGACTCCAGAGGTTGTTTAAATCCGGAATTTTTAGATTCTCGATATCCAAAATCAGTTTTTCAATCCTATGATCCAAGCTAGGACTGTTGTGTCGATCAAATACCATTTGTTGCTGGAAAAAAAGTACCGCGTTTGAAATGTATTTCAAGGCTTCGGTGTAATTTCCTGCGCCAAAATTGGCCGATAACATCACATATAAATTCAGATACAACGGCGCGCTATTGATCAATAAGCGTTCGTCTAAGCCACGTTGCAAAGGTGTTGCGCGGTAAGGCAAACTGTCCTTTTCAATATTGACCAATGTCAGCACAAGTTTGTTGTTCGCAGTAGGTGCCACGCTACCATCGAGCTCTACTAAATTCGACACCACCACCACATCTTCGATGAGTGGAAAATTGGCCTTAAATTTTTGGTTTAGCTCTCCAGCAAGATGGCTAATCGCGGCTTGTATCATTGCGTACTTTCTATGTCCTTATGGAGTTGCAGTTCACTTGCCAAGTTTCTCTTTTCGCTTATTTCGACAGTAAAGTAAGCTATTTGTTTTTACATGTATTTATGGTTTTCTTACGTGTATATTGCATCGACATTTTGTATTTACATGTGAAAATCAAGCACCTACTTGAAGCTCGTAAAGCAGTCGCAATCGATCCACTTAGAGGAAAATATTCTCAAACACATGGGCACACTAATTGCTAAACATGAGACGTGATAGCAAAAGCCGTGCCACTCAATTGGAATGTCAATCGACTTTTGTCATACCGCCGATTGAACAATGCTGGCAGTGATGATCTGGGAATGAATTTTCTTGTACGTATAAAATTTTTCTAAAAAGAAAGAAGCCACCATGAAAGCGATGATAGCTGCAACACGTGAGTCGCATGATGCACGCACACAGAACGCTAACCCTAAAGTACAACTGAAGCAGTCACCCTCTGGCAAGAAGGATCAACGTCAAACGGCCTCAGCGCATGCGGTGCGTCAACAAAGGATGAACGACAGTGCACAAACAGCGCAGCTCAAAGCGCGCGCCGCGATGTTGGATGGCAGCGCTGCATCAGCGATTCAAAAAGTAGAAGACAAAGAATTGTTGCAAGGCAAGTTTGCAACGATACAGAGAGCCGAAGAGGAAGAGCCACTGCAAGGAAAGTTTGCAACGATACAAAGAGTTGAAGAAGATGAGACCTTACAAGGAAAGTCGATCACTGCGAGTACTACCCAATTGGCCGAATTGGCTGTGACGAATTCGAATGACAGCGGCTTGCCGTATCAACTCAAGGCAGGTATTGAGTCACTTTCTGGCATGAGTATGGATCATGTGAAAGTGCATTACAACTCCGATAAACCGGCGCAACTCAATGCACATGCCTATGCGCAAGGCAGTGACATTCATGTTGCCCCAGGTCAGGAACAACACGTACCGCATGAGGCATGGCATGTGGTGCAACAAGCGCAAGGACGCGTCAAACCTAGCGTGCAAATGAAGCTAGGCGTACCAGTGAATGATGATGCTGGTTTGGAGACTGAGGCAGACGTGATGGGGGCGAGGGCGATGAGTATGATTGCGCCCAGTCTGCCAGTTTTAGCAACCAGAAATAACACAGACAGTGTAGCCGCTCAGCTCTATGCATATGGCCCCGGAAAGACCAGAGACGTCACCGTCATCGGGAAGAATAAAACAATAGTATTTGAAGAGTGTCTCCAAAATTCTGTTGAATATAAAGCGGGTGAGAATGCGCGTGACGGTAGTGTTACGGGTTCCCCTGCAGATTGGGCTGATTGGGTAAAAAATAATGATGGAACGAGAAATGCAACGCAAATGCATGTGGTAAATCGGCGTTGGGGTGGTTTAGGAAAGCAGAAAGAGGGCAATATTACCCCAGGCACGCCGGCGGAGAACAGCGAGCATAGTCATCAGGTGGAAGGCGTTTTTGACCAAACCGCATTTGGCGTTGCGAAAGCGAATGGAACGGCCGCAGTACAAGATGCGACGTATGTTTGTTATTTTGAACCGCAGTACGGTAACACAGTGGACGTGTCCGGAGGTGACAAAGTATTTGGAGACCCAGAAGTTTGGGCAACGATCGAAGCAGGTGGCAAGACTGAAATTTTGGAATGTGGTGTGCGAGGGAATTTGACCTTCACGGATCCTAGCTAAGCAAAAGATCTGACTTTTTCGATCGGAAGAAAGTGAGTATTGAGCTATGAAAGCAAACGCCTCAGCGCAGGCTGACCTATTACAGCAAAACCATGCTCAGCAAAGCACGCCATTGCAAAGTGTGAGATGCGTGGATAGCTTTGATTCCCGTCCTCATGCCATTACACAGCGACGCTTTCAAGAGAATGCAAACAGTAGCGTACAGGCGATGCAATTGCAGAGCCACGCGACAAAAATGGCTGCTAGCACACAGGCAGTACAACTACATACGCTGTCGAGTCTTGCAGCAAATCTGCAAGCATCGAACGCACCTAGCGCATCGAACGCGCAAGGGAATATGGCGACTAGTCCCTTGCAGCGAGTCGAAGATGATGAGGTCTCGCAAGGTAAATTTGACACAGTTGATGCAGCACGCACTTCGAGAGCTGACACTCCATCAATAGAAAAGCCGAACAACACTGGCTTACCAAATCAGCTCAAAGCGGGGATTGAATCACTTTCTGGCCTGAGTTTGGATCACGTCAGAGTGCACTACAATTCAGAGCAACCTGCCCAACTCAATGCTCATGCCTATGCCCAAGGTAGTGATATTCATGTCGCGCCTGGACAGGAGCGACATTTGCCGCACGAAGCTTGGCATGTGGTGCAGCAGGCACAAGGGAGAGTGCGCGCGACAACGCAGATGAAGGGCGCCGTGTTAGTCAATGATGACGTGAGCTTGGAAACCGAGGCCGATGTGATGGGAGCGCAGGCATTGGGCGTAGGGCAGTTGTTGAAGAACGAGGTGGCACCAACGGACGATGCTCCCATGCTAGTACCAGTGCAGCGGCAGGCTGTAGTGCAACGTCTGGCTGGAATGGAAGTCGAATTGCGCATACCTTTTTATGGCAATGGACATGGAGTCGGGGTCGATAATGCTTCTTTTATTTCCCCGAATGAGGCGACGCTTAATGGAGGAGAACGTCAGGCTATCGTCGACTTTTTGTATGGAGGATTGGCTTACGGATTGAGTTATGGTGCAGTAGCGACGGAATATGATATTTCGGCTGATCATACTGGCTGGCTACAGACGCACTGGGCTCTGCGGAGTCATATTGATGGCACGCACATTACTGATCCCGGTGATAAGCCCAGCATGAGTAATCTTGAATACCGCACTGAGGCGCTAGAAGAGCGAGACAGCGCTTCACAAGCACGTATGGCATCGATCGCGGATCATATCAAAACACATGCCCAGGATGCTGCTGCAAAAGGTGTTGGTGGCGTATCTACGAACTTAAATGCGCCAGTTGCCGCCTTACAGACCGGCATTCCTGTGGCGGCTTTACGCAAACTCTTAGTTAACGATGCGCCAGGCTTAGCCTTGTTCGACACAATGAATAATGCACTCGACCCTTCGCTTTATTTTCAGACGACGGTGGGCACCTTGCCAAGTGAGGTGCCCACCTTGTTTAACGAAGCAGCGGCTGACATTGAGGCGCGTAATCCGCTCAACAATAATGTACGTGCCACAGCCAAATCGACGGTGTTGCGGCAAGCAGTGCTACTTGCACAGCAAGCGATGGGGCACGGGAATAGTGCAGCGTTGCGTGGGTTATTGAATCCGAGCGAGCAAATCGCACTAACGGGTTGGTTAACGCTGGTGGCGCAAACACTACTTTCATGGCAACTGGAGACAACTAGCTTACGCTATGCGCCTGGCGTTGGTGGGCGCTTGCAAGCGGGTGCTGGGACGACCAAAAATTTACTACCATATCTCCCTAAAACGGCATTTTTGAATACGATACTGGCGCTGCCATTGGCGGCACAGCCTGACGTTGTTGGGGTGAACAGCGCTGCATGGCTAGGTATGCTTGTTCAGTTCCGCGCAATTTGCGACCCTGCGACTACCGATTTGGTCACTGCGCTTGGTTTAGTTGATTACGACGGTCAAGATCATTTTGATGACTTGGGTGTGGTCGCTGGTGTCGTTGGGCACGTTGAGGTGCTCGGGAATCAAACTCCAGGTCAGTGGTTAACCGGTGTGCTGCGCGGGGAAGCGCGCGGTAACGCGCATGTCCGCAGCGGCCGTATGCTAGGCTTGGACGCTGGGCAAGCTGGCTTAGCGCCAGGTCTTAGTGTGCCCGGTCAGGAAGCTATTCCTTTAGAAGATCGCGCTTCGCAAGTGAAGCAGAGTTTTGGTAATTCGCGAAATTTTGCAGGTTTGGACGCCAAGTTGGTGGAGATATGGAATCTTGCAAAAAATCGACGTATGGGTTCTAGTACCGCGGTGCATGACTATGGCTTGCTGCGACCAGTTGTGCTAGCAAAGCTCAATGCTTATGGAAATTTACGCACCATTTTGCCAGCGCTAGCAACGCGCCAACAACGTTTTGATGCACTGCCGGCTGTGGCACCCGCCGATGGTACTGTACTCGAAGCAATTCGCGGGATGATGCAATTAGATGCTGATACTGATACATGGGGCGCAGCACTCAGTAATGACGGTATCGCTTTGTCCTTGATGCGACCATTGCTGCTTAAAGCTAACTGGTCTACCAAAGGTGAGGCTTGGATTGGAACAAAAGTTCCTAGAGGTGTGGATCGCATGCGTACCGCACTTTCAGCAGGAAATAATGCAGGCGTGACGCTGGCAAATCTGCGCAATCTGGCGGTGGCAAGACTCGGCGCAGGTGAGCGTCTTCAGGTTGTGACAGATATGTATGAACTAGCACGTGACACGCCTGGCTGGATGCTGGCAGGCGGTGCCGCAAACTGGAATTTATTTGTCGCCAAATACAATGCGACAAATAATGCGGTCTAGGCTTGAGCTGATCGATCGCTTGTTTCAAACTTCGATCATTCGTGATAATTGGGGCGAGATAAAGAAGTGTCACAGATGCAATTACGGTTCAAGGCTAGTACGGCATTCTCGATGAGATCCATACTAGCCTTTCAGAGGGTATAAGATATTTTTTTGCACATAATCCGATGCGTTAATGCAGCTAATTCTTGCATTTAACGCTCGAATTTGACGCGCAAATTATTTCTTCATTTTATCGGCAGCGCCAGCGCTCGCCGCTGCTTTAGCCACAGGCCACGCCACACCTAACCAGCGCGCGTTGAGTTCCTTTTGTTGATCATTCACGGTATCAAGCGCTTTCAACTTTGCCTTACCTTTTGTTTGACGATTTGGCGTCAACGCGATTTCGCGCAATTCGTCGCGGCGGAAGACGGTTAATTTGATCGGCGTTTGTTGTTGTAGCCAGAGTTTATCGTTCATGTCTTTAGGGGTTAAGCGCAAGCCATTCGCTGCCACCAAAATATCGCCCGCGACCACGCCCGCTTTCCACGCTGGGCTGTCGCGTTCGACTTCGCTAACGACCGGGTGTTCGCCAGTGTCCCGTGTACGCCACCCTGTAAACCATTCTTCTTTCTGCTCATCGTCTTTACCGCTTTCGACCACATAGCGCATACCGACATGGGTGAACAATTCGCTCAATGGAATTTCGCCTACACCATCTACATATTTTGCCCACCAAGCTGACCAATCATTTCCCGTGACCGTTTTTAATGCGGTTCTAACATCGGCTTCAGAGTAGCCACCTTTGTCGACGGTGTGATGCTGATAGAGATATTGATGAACGTGCTCAAAACCTTTCGCACCTTTGGTTTGTTCGCGAATCGCGATATCCATTGCGATCGCTAACAACATCCCTTTACTGTAAATATTGACAGAGGCATTACGAGCTCGTTCGCCACCAGCGTCGATCCAAGCATTTAAGCTTGAATCTGCGGCGGTTTGTTGAAAACGGCCTGGTTGGTGTTCGTAGGCGAGTAGCGCTTTAGCGAATTCATCCATGAACTCGTCACGGGTTTGTATGCCAGCACGCAGCGTTAAGATTTCTTCAAAATATGAGGTGTTGCCTTCTGCAATCCAGAGTAAGCGTGTGTAATTTTCTTTTTGGTATTCGTAAGGCACCATTTCTTTCGGGCGATAAGCTTTCACGTTCCAGGTGTGGATGAACTCATGTGCAGCCGTGCGCAGGAAGCTTAAATATTCCTTGCGCGGTGCAAAGCCCCAACGCGTTTTTTGGATTACGGTGGAATTGAGATGTTCGGTTGCGCCGCCAACGCCATCGGTGGCGTGTACGATAAATAAATAACGTTTGAAGGGGAATGCACCAAATAATTTACGACCTTCTTCGACGATCTTCTTTAAGTCGATCGCCATTTTTTTGCCATCGTAATTACCGCGACCCCAGATCGCCAATTCTATGGTGTTGCCATCGACATCAAAGCTATGGAATTCATGTTCCCCGGTTTCTATTGGTGAGTCGATTAATACGTCATAGTTCTTCGCCACGAAGCAATGATCGCAACCACCTTCGTCCATGCCAGAACGCGAGATCCAGTTTTTTGGCGTATCCAAACTGACCTTTACAGCTTGGCTACGAAACGGCGCTGCATACATCAAAATGCCGCTGGCATCCAAATACGCATGTGTATCATCGATGTGCTGGGTACGCTCGCCCAAAGCGTTGGCATACACTTCGTAAGAGATTTTGACGGTATCACCGGGTTGGGTTTTGACTTGCCAAGTGCCTTTGTCCGTTTTGGAAAAACTGAGCGCCTTGCCTTTGCCATTGGTCGCCACAAATTGACGTACATTTTTCCCTAGATTTAAAACTTCATAACGACCGGTGCGCCAGATCGGCATTTGCACGTCCAAAGTCTTACCCGCAACGGCAGGGAAGTCGATTTGAACTTCGGCTAAGTGCTGGGCTGGGTTGGTGATTTTGATTTGATACTGAACATCGGCAAAAGCGGCGGGCGTCACCATCGCACAAGCGAGTGCAAGTGAGCGAAATAGATTTTTTTTCATTTTGTGTTTTTGTTAGACTAAAAAGGTGGAGTTACGCAAAAAAGTCATTGCGTGGCAAGGATGAATGTAAACACTTGACTTGTCAACGTAGAAACTTACATGAAAATTTATTTTTATAACTTACGCTAAATCACCACTGTAATTTGTAGTTTC
>CAYXJI010000078.1:0-12308 GCA_964465175.1 uncultured Burkholderiaceae bacterium
TTGTACGGCGAGGCGAACCAACGACGCTAGCGTCTGTTTTGCGTAAGTCCTTATAATGATGTCGGGGGATACGTGCCCCGACATTTGACTGTCACCATTTCTATCTACACCTAGCTTTAGATCCTGAAAATAAGCCTTCATTAAATTCACGCCGTTTTTCACGGCTTTCGTCTGTCGATTTTGACCTTGGTCGGAATTCGCAAGCGCCTTTTCCTTCTCCCATTTATTCTCCTTAACAAGTGATCGACCGCTTGGTTTAAACGCCAATTTTCCATTACGCGCACCTGCGCTGCTATTAGTGTGCTGACGGTACCTTTTTGCCATTTTTGCTGCTCTTCGTTGTCAATAGCTCGCTATTGACGCCTCGTTCGCAATAAAACTGCCTCAAAAAGTGCATACCGCATCATCACAAATCCTCATGGAAAATCTGGCTTAAACCAGTTTTTGGCTCGATTAGCGATGTTTTCATTTGCATTTTTTTATCGTTTTTAATCTAGAATTTTTAAGGAGAATCATCATGCGTTTTATTCGAATTGGCTTCCCTAGCTTGCAGCAATTTTTTGTTAATGCCTTGATCGCAGTGAGTTTGTTAGTGACCGGTGTGGCACATGCCGAAGGCGGTCCTGCTACGGTGGCGGATGCCGAGCGCATCGTAAAATTGGCGGCCGCAGCCGATAAAGATCCGCTTGCGACCATGAGCTCGGCAGAAGGACGGTGGTTTGAAAAGTGGGCTGATGATGTGTCTGACTATATGTTCGGACCAGATAAGGGCGTATTTTGGTTTCACAATGGTGTTGCTAAAGGCGATTTGATGCGTGTTTTACGCTTTCACCATACCGTCAGCACAGCGTCTTTTCAATTACAAAAAAAGATCAGCGATCCTATGCGTAATGCTGCCGATAACGAAGCAAAAACTTTGGCTGGGGTAGAAGGTGTGTTGCGTGCCTATGAATCCCTAGTCGCCAAGAATGCTGCGAATCGCGTGGCCGCGATTGATGATTTGATTGCTGTGCGTAACAAAGGCGGCTTGGCGGAATTCGTCAAGAAGATGCCTGCTATGCCTAGCCGTTAATTGGGATTGATTTGTAGGCACATGGGCGGGTTTTACTCGCCCTGTAATCTCTTAACCTTTACCATCACCTTAGGCTCCAATGACTACTATTTTTTCACGCCAACTCAGGCTTGCTGTTCTCGTCCTGAGCGCGACTGCACTGCCGTACAGCTTCGCTTATGCCCAAAGCCAGGTCGCCGATACAACACAAGTGGCGAGTCCAAGCACGGCCACAATTTCACAAAATTTATTCGCCGAGATCGCGCAAAACAACCAATTGATGCTGAATCTTGAAGAGCTCTGTGATGGGATAGGGCCGCGCTTGACCGGCTCACCACAACTACGACTCGCCCAGCAATGGGCGATGGAAAAACTCAAAGCCTACGGTGCAGTGAATGTGCATGAAGAGGCCTATGACTTAGGTAAAAGTTGGACCCGAGGCGTGGCGCATGTGCGCTTAATGAATGCGAATGGCATGAGCTTGGACGTACGGCAATTGGCTTGGAGTGAAAGCAGTCCGCGTAAAGTGCAGGCGGAAGTCGTGCTTATGAATGTTAAGACCTTGGACGAGTTTAAGCGAATTGCACCACGCTTGCATGGGAAAATCGTGTTGGCGCTATCAGTGCCGAGGGCGACGCGTGAGCAAGAAAAAAACTTCAAACAGTATTCCGATGAGTTGAATAAGGCGATTCAAGCTGCCAACTTTTCAGCGATACTTTTTGTCTCTGGTAGAGAGGGTAATTTGCAGGATATGGAAGGTAGTCCAAAGATGCGCTATAAAAAAAATGCAGCGTTCATCACCAAAGAACATGCAAATTTGTTGCAGCGTTTAATGGCACGTGGCATTACACCAAAGCTGGAGTTTGAATTTGGAGGACGCTTGAGCAAGGATAGCGTAAAAGCCTACAACGTGGTTGCTGATTTCCCCGGGACTGAACAAGCGGATGAAATGGTGGTGCTAGGCGCGCATCAAGACTCTTGGGATTTGGGCACGGGAGCGACTGATAATGGTGTCGGTACGGTAGTGACGATGGAAGTCTTACGCGCCATGCATGCACTCAAACTAAAACCAAAACGGACTTTACGCGTGGTACTGTTTTCGGGCGAAGAGCAAGGCCTATTGGGTAGTAAAGCCTATCTGAAAACCCACGCCGCTGAGCAGGAAAAAATACAAGCCATGCTGACGCAAGATGCGGGCGGCGGCCGCATTACTGGCTTTTTGGATATGAAAGTCGAAGCCTGGTACACGGCCTTAAACGAGGCGAAAGAGCAGTCCAAAGAATTAAATTTTCTCGACATCACTTATGCGGCGGGCGGTGGCTCTGATCATCAAGCTTTCTTCGAACAAGGCATCCCCGCATTCGCCCCCATCCAAGACCCACTCGACTACCGCTCACACACATGGCATAGTCAGGTCGATACGGTGGATCATGTGGTGCCAGACCAAGTCATGCAAAATGCACAGGTGATGGCGGCAATGACTTGGGCGATGTTGAATGGGAAAAAATTACCACATCAGGCAGCGCAGGTTTTGCGCTGATTATTTGTAGGAATTACGCAAAACAGCCCCAGCGTCGTTGTAGCCGACTCGTCGTGCTCGAGCACTGTCTTCGTCGGCACGTCTAGCTGGGACAATTTTGCGCAAGTCCTAATTTGTTGATCTGTCTATTGTTTGGAACTTGGTTTTTGCAACAACTAAACAGATCTACTAACAAGATCAATAAAATGAAACAAAAAATACTCTTACTCGCGATCTGTTTCTGTTTTCCTAGCTTTGCATTGGCACAGGTATATAAATGCAAAAATGTAGAAGGTTTAACGTCTTTTTCAGATAGACCTTGCCCCAATACAGCAACAACACTCGTTGCGCCAGCCAAGTCAAACAGCCCACCACCATCACCGACCTTGAATAAACCAAAGTTAGTGCAGAGCGTGCCGTCCGAAATGCGAGGCAAGCAACTTCAAGAAGAAAAAGAGGCCAAAAATAAATCGAGCGCTGAGACCCAAAAGCCCTATTTTGAACGACGGGCGCCCGATAACCCAACGCCCTTATCCGAAAGGGATAGGCAAATAATGACCGAAGCTAATAAAAGAGCCGCGGATTACGTAGTCGAGCGAGACAAGGGCTGCGCGGCTGGTAATGAAGAAAGCTGCGCTCAAAAGTCGTGTTTCGAAATAGCCGATGGAAAGGCGCAGGTCTCAGACTTCGTCAGGTGCTATAAATCTCGTGGCTACCCTATGGGGAAATTTTGGGCAATCACGTACGGAAAGCCAGATACTAGGGCTCTATTTGAAGAAGAAGTTAAGTACTTTATGTCAGCAAGAGCCAAGTTGGGGAAACAAACAAGTGAAAAACTCAGTCTGGTTTGTTTTCGACATCAAGTCGGCTCTGAGGTCCGCACCGACGAATATGCGCTTGAAGAGTCTCTTTATGTCAATAAAGACGCTAACGGGCTACATTACAAACGCGTCTACTCCCTGCGGAACTTGAGAACCGACCTGACTATCCCGCCTGTCATGCAAGAGTACCCTAGTATTGATGCGCTGGCAGACGCCAAGTGTGAGCGATGAAATTGGGGGGATCTGGGGTAAATGTAAGCGTGTGCAAAGTGACTAAATTATGCGATAGGAAAAATCTATATTTTTAAAAAGTGGTTGAGAAAATGTTGAATAAGCTAACGAAAGTGTGTGTGTGTGTGTGACATGTTCTATGGTGTGCTTAACATCATTCGCGGCAGATTCAAAGTAGGGGTCTGACCGTCAAATGCCTTAATTGATTTTTATCGAGAACGTTGGATGACAGAAATATTGAATAAAGGGATTTAAACTTAATCTTATCGGATGCGTGGGCGGCCTTATCCACATTTAAAAAGTGCTCTGTAAAACCGAAGTCTATTATAGAAAAAAATTTCTAGACAAAACTTTCTACAGCATTTATAGTGCTACCACTATGCAATCTCCATGCTGAATGAGCCACCGACCATGATCACATCTTCCATCCCAAAACCGACGGCGTCGGAATTAAATCTGCTCAAGCTGCTGTGGCAACACGGGCCTATGGATGCTAAGCAAATGCATGAATGGGTACAGCGCGAGCGGCCTGATTTGGCTTATGCGACTGTCTTGCGGCATTTGCAGATCATGCACGGGAAGGGCATTTTGACCCGTGATGAAAGTCAACGTCCTCACCTCTACGCCCCTTCGCAAGCACAAGACTCACTGCAAACGAATCTACTCAAGGACATGATACAAAAAGTGTTTGCTGGCTCGGGCAAAGCCTTGGTGTTGGCGGCTTTGCGTGGTCACGTGACTGACGCTGAACGTGACGAGATAGAGCAAATTTTGCAGGATGAAAAGAAATCATGATGCACGCTCAAACATTAACGGATTTGTTAGGCTGGCCCTTGCTGCACTTCGTTTGGCAAGGTGCCTTGATTGCGAGTGTCTGCGCGATTGCTTTGGCCGTTTGTCGAAATGCGCGCCCACAATGGCGCTATTTGATCGCGTGTAGCGCCATGTTCTTGTGCTTGTTGTGGCCCGCGCTTGGCGTGCTACAGCAGTGGCATGATCCCCAAAGCATCAGCTTGCAAAGCGCGATACAAATGGCGCGTGAGCTTGATGTGTCATTGGATTTGCGCTGGATGGAGCAGAGCGCATTGGCCGCACAAATTGAAGCCACCTTGCCGCTATTGGTGACGGTGTGGAGCATGGGTGTCTTGCTGATGTTATTGCGTTTGGCGCTGGGCTTGATGTGGGTGTATCGCTTGGGGCAGCATGGCGATGATATGACGGTCTTGGTACAACAATGGCAAATGCGCACCAATCAAATGGCCGTTCAGTTGGCGATACGCCGTCAGGTCAAAGTCAAATTTCAAAACGATTTGCTGAGTCCGCTGACCTATGGCTGCATCAAGCCTGTGGTCGTGCTGCCAGTGTCTCTGTTGACAGGCATGTCGCCAGATTTGATCGAGGCATTACTGGCTCACGAGTTAGCCCATATCAAGCGTTGGGATTTTGCTGCTAATCTCTTGCAAAATCTCGTTTTGTCACTGCTGTTTTATCATCCAGCCGTGTGGTGGATTGCTAAGCGTATCGAAGCAGAAAGAGAATTAATCGCGGACGATATGGCAGCCGCGATGTTGGGGCAAGCCCGTCCCTTGGCGCGTGCTTTGCATGTGTTGGATCAATTACAGACTGGTCGATTGGCACAGGCTGCGGTGGCAGCGAATGGCGGTGATTTACTGTCACGTATCAAGCGCTTGGTGCGCCCTGATGTACAGGTTTGGCATTGGAAAATGGCAGCGCCCGTGCTCGGTATTGCGGCGGCTTTGCTCTTGGTTTTGCAGACCCAAGTGAACGCCGCGTCAGAGTCGAGTGTGCCGCCTACTGTCACGCTTCAACCGTCAGCACAGCCACTTATGTCGATGACGGCCTATGTCAAAACTAGTTCCGAACATGTATTGGTGATGGACGAAACGAGTGGCAAGATTTTGTTAGAAAAAAATGCTGACCGCATTGTTCCCATCGCCTCATTGAGTAAACTGATGACTGCCATGGTGACCTTAGATGCCAACGCGCAGGCTAAGTTAGATTTGAATGACATGATTACCCTAGAGAAGGACGATGTCGCTGGCTGGCAAAATATTCAAGTGAAATTACAGCAAGGTATGCAGTTGTCGCGGCAAAACTTATTGGAGCTAGCGCTCATCCCATCGAGTAATGCGGCAGCGCGTGCATTAGGTAGGAGCTATCCCGGTGGAAGCGAGGCCTTTGTCGCCGCAATGCAAAAGAAAGCGAATAGCCTCGGCTTGCAGTCCACGCATTTGGAAGAGGCCGCTGGTACCTCACCAAATAATCGTTCTAGCGCAAGAGATTTGGCGCACTTAGTGAAAGCCGCTGCTAGTTATCCCGAGCTGCGTCAATTAACCAGCCGCAGTGCAGGGCAGTATCGTCGTGATGGTCAGTGGCTTGACTATCAAAGTACTAATCCATTGATAGCGAATAAAAATTGGGACATCAGTTTGTCAAAAACGGGATTCTCAAAAAATGCCGGTCGCTGCATTTCGATGCGCACCACGATTGCAGGTCGACCCATTATTGTGGTGTTGTTGAACGCTAAAAATAGCGATGTCCGTACCGACGATGTTATGCATATACGTCGTGCACTCGAAGCTAATACTTCAGGCTAAGCCTAGATAAATTTCCCCATAATTTCATTGACGACTTTGCGTCTGTATAGACGCAATGGCGGCTCACGTCTTTACATTTTTGAAGAAAGAACAATCCATGCTAAATCAGCAGACCTCAACTCGTCTTAAGTATTTACCGCGCTTGCCAATGCCTCTAAAGTTGGTTCGCAATAAGCTGCTCATAGCACTCAAAGTGTTCGGCCTGTGCGCTAGCGCTGAGCTGCAAGCGCAAGAGTTGCTTGCGGTAGCGCAGGCGCCGCTGCGGGTAGAAATTACTGCAAAAAATCAGCCCAACCGGGATCGACAAGATGATGTCGGTATGCGCGTCGTGGTGGGTGAGGACGAGATCAAAAAATACGGTGACACCAATGTCAGCGAAGTACTAAAGCGCCTACCCGGTATCAGTGTCACCGATAGCAAGGGCAAAGGTGCGGAGATACGCATGCGTGGCCTAGGCAACGGCTACACCCAGATTTTATTGAACGGCCAGGCGACGCCCGTTGGTTTTAGCATTGATAATATCGCCCCTGATTTGATCGCCAGTATTGAAGTCATGCGCGTAGCAGGTGCCGATGTCAGCGCGCAGAGCATCGCGGGTACGATTAACCTCGTTCTCAAGAAAAGGAGCCAAGCTCAGCCTAGCGAAATGAAGCTGTCTAGCAGCCTACAAAATGCTCATGTGTCAGGTAATTTTAGCTGGAGTACAGCGGATCAATTACCCAGCAGCTTGGCCAGTTTATCCTATGTTTTAGCGGGCACATTGGAAAGTGGTAGCACCGAAATAACAAGTCAACACAGGCAGAACTATGCAATACGTCAGTCTGATGACGTGTGGCAATTGCAAACCGACAGACTGCTACACCAAAACCAGAAAAATAGTCGCGATGTGGCGAGCTTTTCACCACGATTAAATTGGAAAATTGATGCGGACGATAGTCTGAATTGGCAAGCTAGTGCCAACCTCAGTCGATTGCAGCAACGTACTGAAGAAACGGAAAATTCCCTGCTCGGTACCTCTACCGAATTCCCCCAAAATAATAGCGTTTGGGCGGCCAATATCGTCACCACGAGGCAAGATCTGAGTTGGGAGCGCCGCCTCGCCGACAGTGCAAAATTGAGCATGAATCTAGGCTGGAGTAGCTTGGAGAGATCGGGAAAATTTCATTTTTGGGGCAGAGATAAAGACAGTGCATTACACGTGCATCGTTATGTCGCAGGCGATGCCGATGAAAACGAAACCCGTTTTCATGGCAAGTATTTAGCCCCTTATTCAGCCGCCCATGTCGTCAGTCTAGGGTGGGAGATGAGCCATGCGCTACGCCATGAAAATCGTGATGAACAAGAGCAAGCTTTTCCATCCCAGCAAGCTGATCAGACGACGCATGCTTATCAAGCAAGCGTCAGAAAACTCGCCGCCTATCTACAAGACGAATGGACTGTCAATGCAAGGTGGTCAGGCTATCTCGGTTTGCGTATGGAAAACATTCGTAGCGCGAGTCAAGAAGTCGGTTTTTTCGACGTGCACAAGAGTACCAGTATGCTCAGCCCTATCGTGCAGGCGGTGTGGAAAGTGGACCCAAAAAGACAATGGCGCATGGCATTCAATCGCAGCTTCAAATTGCCCGCGCTCGCCAATTTGGTGCCGCGTTTGCTGCGCATAGACAATAATAATACACCGCTGAATCCCGATACGCAGGGTACGCCTACACTACTTCCAGAGCGCGCCTTGGGCTTGGAGTTAGCGCATGAATATTACCTCAGCGACAGTAGTATCATCAGCACCAGTGCCTATTGGCGACGTGTGGACGATGTCATCACCGAGCATTTGGCGCTCAATGGTGGTAGTTGGTTATCCACTTTAATGAATCAGGGACGAGCACAAATTCTAGGCCTAGAAATCGAAGCAAAACTTCATTTGCAACAACTATCGAGTAGCCTACCTGCGGTCGAATTGCATGCCAATCTGAATCGAAATTGGTCCAAGCTAGAGCAAGTCCCAGGCCCCGACAATCGCCTAGCACAACAGACCGGTTTGCTCATCAATCTCGGTGCCGACTATCCAATAAATTCTAGCCTAAGAGCGGGCGCGGACTATAGTTTTCAAGCCGCCGACAATCTACGCGAATCGATTTATCTGATTGGACACGGACAACCCAAGCGCCTACTCGATGTGTATGTGGCTTGGCAATTATCACCCGAGCAGCAACTTCGTTTTTCTGGCACCAATCTACTGCACCAAGCGACGGTGGAGAGTACAAACTATACCAATACGAGCGCGCGTTGGCGTGATTGGCGTCAACAGCAAGCGGCGACTACCTGGCGCTTGGTGTGGGGGACGAAGTGGTGATGGGTGTGGTTTCAAACAAACTGATTCAGTTGTAAAAAAGTATGTCATCATACTCATAAACTGAATCAGAAGCACTTCTACAACTACGCGCAATGACTCAAATATTTTCGCCATTCCTAAGCCCCTTTATGATCCAAACTTCGCACGATGCAAGATCGAGCATGAAACTCTGTGAGCTCCCTGATTTTAAAGAATGCTTCACTCTATTTTTAACGATGCTTTTAATTTCTACGTGTTTCAATGCTAGTGCGCAAGTCGAAGCCGCCGCATTCGACTTGTCTATCAATAAGCTTACAGCGCTGCAAAATAGGGAAGCGAAAACACTGGAAGATTTAAAACATGGAACGCAAGTCTTGTCGCATGGCCGTAAAACAAAAACTGTTTTACTTTCCTTACCCGGTCTACATGAGTCACCATTCCAACTCAAAACTTTGAATCAATTCTTTTTTGATGAAGGGGCAAATGTAGTGAGTTTGCACCTGCCAGGTCATCAACAAAAAGACGAAAATGCGATCAACCAGGTGACCGCGCAAGAGTGGGAAGATGCGGTATCTGAAGCGATCACCATGGCGCGTGGTTTGGGCGATGAACTCATCGTATTGGGCTATTCAACCGGCGGTGTTCTAGCGGTGCAAGCGGCACTGCAACGTCCTAAGGAAATCAGGCAGCTATTTTTATTTGCCCCCGCATTGGCGCTGAGTAACAAGACATTTTTGTTTTCTCTATTCGGTCAATTAGCGATGGGAGAAAAACTTTGTGATCTCACGCAGCCAGGCTTCGCTTGCAAGATTTTCGACCAACTCGATCACCAAACAATTCAAATGATGAAGGAGGGCGTTTACCCCTCTGCGTCTGCGGGAGTTCAAGTGCAAAGAGTGATCGATGCTATTAGAACGCAGTTTAGTGATGCGGAAGTCACTGACTATTATCTAGCCCTTAGCGAGGCCTATTCTCAACTAACCGTGCCAACTTTTTTAGTGTCGTCGATGGCTGATACAGTCACGACGCCAAAATTTAATCGAGCTGTTTTTGAAAGCTGGACTATGCGTAAGTATTTGGTCGAATATCCGAAAGATCAGCATGTGACGCATTTGATGATTTCAAAATCAGAAAGCGATGCCTTACCGCATTCGCCCACCGATAGTTACAATCAATACTTTTCCCAACTGCTCCCGCAAATCAAAAAATTTTGGAAAGGCGGGGACTAGTAAAGTGAATCGCCTTTATTTAACCCAGATTCCATTAGGCGCACCTTCGACACTATTGGCGCGCTGACGGCGCATTTTCGACTATTTTTGCTACGCTTCTTTGCTAATAGCGCACTGTTAGCGCCTCATTCGCATCAAAACACGCTCGAAAAGTGCACCCGTCTTCATCGAGAATCCTAAGGGAAACTCTGGTTTTTGAGACTGCATGCACCACGTTGCTGTTGGTGCATGCAACAAAAAAAATGCACAAACGAATGCAGCGCTCGTATCGTTTTCAGCGATTTTTCCTTGTTCCATCTACATGGTTCGCGCTAGGCTTAGATTTTTCGCTTGTAAATGAACGAACGTTCGCTCATAATGAGAAAAATCTCAAAAAATGCATGAACTAATAGAGCGCCTGATGAAAACCGAAACACAATTAGATCAACGTCGCAGCCATATTTTTGAAGCTGCCTTAGCCTGCTTCATTGCGCGTGGCTTTCACCAAACCAGCATGCGCGAGATCGCACAAGCGGCGGGCGTTAGTCTCGGGAATCTTTATAATCATTTTGCGAGTAAGCAAGCTTTGATCGAAGAAATCGCGCATGCCGAAATGGATGAATTGGCACAGCTCTTTGATATCCTAAAGCAAGACGACAGTTCCTTGGCGATACTGCAGTTTTGTCAGCAGTATTTTGGCATCTGCATGCAGCCTGACTACGTTCTACTAAGTTGCGAAGTGATCGCTGAGAGCGCGCGCAGTGCCGCCTTGGCAGAACTATTTTTACACAATCGTCAACAGCTCCTTGACTGTCTCAGTGATTGCATCAAGCGCGGTACCAAGGTCGCCGTATTGGCGCCCGTCGTTCCTGCACTTAGCGCAGCGCAGGCTCTACTTGATCTGATTGAGGGACTTGCGTTTCGTAGTGTGTTGGCGCGTAGTAGTCATAAAGTCGCAACACAGGAAATGAATCAGTTGCTACACATTATTCAAGGAATTTTACATGTTCAAGCCGATGATGAATAAAAACAAATCTTCTCGTTTAGTCGGCTTGGATATCGCACGCAGCTTGGCGTTTTTGGGCATGATCTTGGTGAATTTTCGGTTGGCGATGGAAGTTGTTGATAGTGATTTTGCTTGGCTACTCACTGCATTTGAATCCTTGCAAGGTCGTTCGGCGACGCTGTTTGTGGTTCTGGCTGGAGTTGGATTGCAACTAAGCTTAGGACAGCAAAACTTCGCAGAAGCGCGGCGACGGACGTGGAAGCGCGCTGCATTTTTGTTTACGCAGTGTATTTTACGATAGCCGCCTGCTGTCTGAGTTTGACGCGCTGGCAAATTTTACTTAGCATTGTGGGGCTAATATTGTTGAGTATTTCCCTGTTCTTTATCCTTGATTACACAAAAGGCTGGAATTTTGCGAGCCTCACTTATGTGTCATTTGCGAGTGTAGAGGGCATGGGGCAAGACTTTGTGCGGCATACCTTTTTTAATGGCTGGCATCCTGTTTTGCCTTGGTTGAGTTTTTTGCTGTGGGGAATGTGGCTAGCACATGCGCAGTTGCACTTGAGAGCGACGCAATGGCGAATGATGCTGTGTGGTGCGGTGGTGGCCGCTGTGTGTTATGGCTTGTCGTATGTTGGTAAAATTTGGTTTCCGCGATATCAGGATTGGTTCTCGGTAGAGGCGATGCCGCCTATGCCCTTGTTTGTTGTCGCAACGATGGCGACCGCCAGCGTCATGATAGGTTTGTGCTGTTTCCTGAGTCAAAATTTTTCTGAGACGCGCCTCATGCAATGGGTGCAAAAGTATTTGGCACCGGTTGGGCAAATGACTTTGAGCCTGTATGTCGGGCATATCTTGTTGGGTATGGGCGTGTTGGAGGAAATCGGATGGCTAAAAGGCCGCAGCTTAGTCGACGTCTTAATTGCCGCCACCGTATTCTTTGTTTTCTCTATCGTGTTTGCCCAAACATGGCGCCGCTTTTTTCAGCACGGCCCACTGGAAACTTTGATGCGTCGGTTGTCGTGATGGTGGTGATTTGTTTTAGAAAAAATCTAGCGTTTTGCCGTTTTGCTTGATGTATTTTCCTATCTCAATTGGCGACTATCTGTAATCCCATTTTTTCGCAAAAAAAGTTTACGATGGAAATCAAGTGAATGTAGAAATGAAAATGGCTAATTTTGATGGCGAATACCATGTTCACCATCATTGAATGATTTTAGTCACATCCCACAAATTTTTGTGCAAGACATTCTTTCGCAGTATTTTCTGCCCAGATAATTTGCTCCTGCTTCAGTCGCTTTGCAAGCACCTGAGCTCTACCAGCCGCCCAACCATTGCCCAAACTAGCACTAATTTTGAACCACATATAGGCACGGGGTAGATCTTTTTTAACGGCATCTCCTTCTACATAAAACTCAGCAAGATTACTTTGTGCGACAGGCTCCCCGCGACTAGCTGCCAAGCGTATCCATTTCACCGCCATAGCGTAATTCTTGGTCACGCCTTTACCTTCAAAGTACATCCCGCC
>CAYXJI010000079.1:0-12241 GCA_964465175.1 uncultured Burkholderiaceae bacterium
CCAAGAGAAATCGTGTCGCCAGGTATCCAACGTTGATTCACCGTTTTTTTAAATGCTTCACGCTTCCAAGCAGTTGATGGCAACAAACCTTTACGTTCATGCTCCAAATCGATGCCGGTAATTTGTCCCATACCAAATTGCTTCATGAAATCGTGCATGGCGTCGACCCCCATATCATTCGCCAATTGGTAAAAGTAGGTATCGCAGGACAAAGCCACGGCGCGATACATGTCAACGAAGCCATGTCCGCCAGGTTTATCATCCCGAAATATCTTATTCCCAAAAGCGAAGAAACCTGGGTCAGAGATCCCTTGCGTCATGGTACGTTTACCTAACTCCAAAGCAGCCAAAGCCATAAAGGGTTTATAAGTAGAACCGGGCGAATAAGCACCCGTCAATGGACGATTCAAGAGGGGAATATCTTCTGAGGTGTTGAGCTCATTCCAGCTTTGTTGATCAATGCCTTCTACAAACAAATTGGGATCGTAAGTTGGCATAGAAACGAAAGCCAACACGTCGCCCGTCGCTGGCTCAATTGCGACCAAAGCGCCACGCCGCGTACCAAAGGCCTCCTCAACTATTTTTTGTAACTCAATATCAATCGATAGAATGAGATTTTTACCTGCAGTAGGAGAGTTGCGCGACAAGGTGCGCACAGGTCGGCCACCGGCGGACACTTCCACTTCTTCAAAGCCGGTGGTGCCATGTAGCAGTTTTTCGTAACTTTTTTCCAACCCTTCTTTGCCGATGTACAAAGTGCCTTTGTAGTTGGCTGAGTCGTCACTATCATCGAGCAATTCAGCATCGCGTTTATTGATGCGGCCAATATAACCAATCACATGCGAAGCGACATCGCCAAGAGGATATTGACGAAACAAACGCGCCTGCACATCCACCCCTGGAAAACGAAAACGCTGTGCCGTAAAACGTGCGACTTCCTCATCCGATAAGCGGGTACGGATCGGCAAGCTCTCAAAGCTCTTGGACTCTTCAATTAGCTTACGTAAACGCTTGCGGTGCTTAGGTTGTATATCGACTAGGGTTGCCAGCTGATCGATCAGCGTATCTAGATCTTGGGTAATCTTTGATGGGGTGATTTCTAAAGTATACGCTGAATAATTGCGCGCCAAAATCACGCCATTTCTATCGAGAATGAGGCCTCGGTTTGGCACGATAGAGACTAACGAAATACGATTTTCATCTGCCTTGGTGGCGTAAGTATCATGTTTAATCACTTGCAACCAGACATAACGCCCAATCAATATGCAGAAGCAAAGCAAAGCGAACAGCCCAAGCACAAATAGACGAACGCGGAACAAATATAACTCGCGCTCGGTATTTTTTAGTTCAGTCATGATTCTGGTTTCGTTTCACTTAGTTTTACTTAGTTTCAATGCATAGGTACTCTCGTAGGGCGGGTGAAACCCGCGCTGCTTATGCGCGTGATGTGCACTCAAGCGTCCGGCGGCGCGGATTGCCCCCGCCCTACTATCCTATTTCCTTAACTTAACGCCAGCGTTACTTGCCGTCTCTCGACAGCAATACAATTTAAAGCGCTCAATACAACACGACGCGCAACCTCCCTACAACGACTAAATCGGACGAGTGTCATCTTTATCAATGGCACGTCGCTGCGGCGCCAGCAACAACCACGTCGCCACGGGCCACAAGGCCGTCGTCAATATGCATCCAAGAAAAAACAACCATCCAGGGAAATGCGCATCGCTAGAAAACAACAGGCGTACTGCGAGCTGTATCAGTTGCACGCCCAAGAACAAAGGGAATACCTGAAAACTCTGCACCAAAGGCGGAAACCACAAAACTCGACGATGTATCGAGATGGCGAAATAAGATAAAAGCGTAAACGCCAATGCATTCTCGCCTAGATACACGGCATCATGCACATCCATCAAAACACCCATCAAAAATGCGACGCCTATGCCCACTTTGCGCGGCTGATGGATACTCCAAAATACCAACACCAAGGCCACAAAATCGGGTACGCCAACGACATTTCCCCAAGGGAAGAGATTCAATAAAAAAGCCAACAGCAAACTCAAGCCGATAAAAAATGAATTGGCGGGCAACAAAATGTACTGTGGGTGATTCATTTTTTCACCTCCTTGACGGTCGTGACGGGAGCGCTCACAGCGGCAGCTTCTATCGGCTTGGGAGGCGTCAAGGAACTATCTTTAGAAGCATCGACGATCGCCTCTTTGGTCGTAGTGGCGACATCTTTACTCGCGTCGCGCGTCACTTTGCGATTAATTTTTTCTTTTTTAGCTCTGGCTTCTTCCGATTCAGGCGGCGTTAAACTGCTCGTTTCCACCAATAAGATCAGCAATTGTTTGTGTTGATCAATACCTGCGAGCGGCGCGCACAACACTACCTCAAAGGTATTGGTGGCCTTATTCTCAATTTGCGTCACCTTAGCGACTTGCAATCCAGCAGGATAAATACCATCGATACCGGACGTAACCAAGATATCGCCTAATTGCACGTCCGCATTACTCGTCACACGCATATCTAAAAACGCCGAACGACCGCGACCATTGATCACGCTACGCAAGCCATTGCGCTGAATTTGCACTGGGATTGCCTGATTTTTGTCGGTCAACAAAGTGACCTCTGAGGTCAAGGGAAATACACGAGTCACTTGTCCGACCACGCCATTTTCGTCGATCACGGGTTGACTCAGTGCGACACCATGTTGGGTGCCACGATTTAAGATGATTTTGCGATTATATAAATCGCGCGCGTCATACAAGATTTCTGCCATGACCGATGCACTCGGCGTACGCGCCTTTAAATCGATCAATTGGCGCAAATGGGCATTCTCAGTTTCAAGTAAGGTGGTTTTTTGTACGGTCTGCGCTTGATTAATTTGTTGTAGCTTTAGCGCGGCCATTTCTTTTTGTAAAGCAGTGGTGGAAGCAAAATAATCCGCGACATTGACTGCGCCATCACGCGGAATCAGCACTAGCATTTGCAAAGGGTAGAGCACTGTGCCAACGGCTTGGCGCACCCGCACCAAAGAATTGATACGAGAATCAATCAATAACAGGGCAATAGAAAAAATGGCGAAGAAAACCACTTTCACTCGGGCGGAAGCGCCTTGTTTGAAAAGTGGAGGTGGACTATGTTGCATAGTGTGACGCCAAATGCGAAGCAGTAAGCAAAAAACTAAAAGAGATTTGGCCAGTGCATCCGCCAAATCTCATTTTAATCAAAACCAACAGATCAGAACGATCCGCAATTATTCGTAGGAGAACAAAGAACCCAATTTATCCATACGCTCTAATGCCATGCCCGAGCCGCGCACCACGCAAGTTAATGGCTCTTCGGCGACCAATACTGGCAAACCTGTTTCTTCCATCAACAATCGATCCAAGTCACGCAAGAGCGCACCACCACCGGTCAACATCATGCCTTTTTCGGCGATGTCAGCACCGAGTTCTGGTGGCGTTTGTTCCAGCGCGTTTTTGACTGCAGACACGATGTTATTTAATGGGTCGGTCAAGGCTTCTAAAATCTCATTACTCGAGATCGTGAAAGAACGCGGAATACCTTCGGACAGATTGCGCCCTTTGACTTCCATTTCTTTAATCTCGGAACCAGGGAAAGCAGAACCGATCGTCTTTTTGATCGCTTCAGCCGTTTGTTCACCGATCAACATGCCGTAATTACGACGGATGTAATTCACAATCGCTTCATCAAACTTATCACCACCGACGCGCACAGAGCCTTTGTAGACCATGCCGCCCAATGAGATCACGCCTACTTCTGTCGTACCACCACCGATATCGACCACCATAGAGCCGGTCGCATCCGACACTGGCAAGCCTGCACCGATTGCCGCTGCCATAGGTTCCTCGATCAAATACACTTGAGACGCGCCCGCGCCCAATGCAGATTCACGAATCGCACGACGTTCGACTTGGGTAGAACCGCAAGGTACGCAAATAATGATGCGTGGCGAAGGCTTGAAGAACTTGGTGTCATGCACCATGCGGATGAACTGCTTGAGCATTTGCTCAGTGACGGTAAAGTCAGCGATAACGCCGTCTTTCATCGGCCGAATGGCTTCAATATTACCCGGCACCTTGCCGAGCATTTGTTTCGCTTCTTTACCGACCGCTTGTATGGTTTTTTTGCCGTTTGGACCGCCTTCTTGGCGAATCGCAACGACCGATGGCTCGTCGAGAACGATGCCCTGACCACGAACGTAAATTAAAGTATTGGCAGTGCCTAAATCGATTGCCAAATCATTGGAGAGATAACTACGAAAAAAACCGAACATGTAAATTCCTGTGTATGCTGTGTTGCCGTGTTGTCACGATGTCTTTAAAAAACGCAGATTATCCGCGCAAAATTTTTTTCACTCCGAGTCAAAAACTGAATCACTAAAATGAAGATACACACTAAAGGCGGCAATTAAACAAAATTAAGCCTGCTTTATCGTATTTACCCGAATTCAATTCCAACTACTCAAATCGCAAATTAAGCGTTTAAACTACGCATCTTCGGCGATTTTAAGAGCATTAACCCGACATTCTACCTTATAATCCTAGAAATCATAGGTAATCCATTAAATTGAATACAAGCTATTTGCGCGGGCTTTTTTGCTGCACTTTGAAGGCCAAAACCGCAAGGATTTACACCCGCTGAATTTCGCATTTTTATTATCATTAACATATTTTTGGCACGCCCCTGTGCGTCATAGACCATGTCATTAGACTTAAACGATGTAAAACGTATCGCCAATTTGGCACGACTCGAATTATCCGACGACCAAGCCAATAGCACATTGGAAAAGCTCAATGGCTTTTTCAGCATCGCCGAACAATTAAAGTCCATCGACACCACTGGCGTCGCACCTTTAAGTCATCCAATTGCGACTGTGATGCCAGAAATCTGCCTGCGTTTACGTGAAGACAAAGTCACCGAAAGCAATCATCGCGAAGCATACCAACAGGTCGCACCGGCGACCCAAGACGGCCTCTATTTAGTACCAAAAGTCATAGAATAGACGAGCTGCTTCAGTCCATCTTCCTGCCACGACAAGCACCCATAATCCATCGGGCATGAAGCTACGAAACAAAAATCGCTGAGAAAATCCATGCATACGCACTCTTTGAAACAACTCTCTGCGCTACTGCAGAGCAAGCAAGTCTCCGCTACCGAATTAGCGACCCATTATTTGCGCCGTATCGACGCCAGCAGTCTGAATGCCTTCACCCATGTCGATCACAGTTTGACCTTGACACAAGCCGCCCTCGCCGATCAACGCTTGGCACAAGGTGACGCGACCGCGCTGACGGGCATCCCGATTGCCCACAAAGATATTTTTGTGACGCGCGATTGGCGCTCCACCGCCGGTTCGCGCATGCTGGAGAATTATGTCAGTCCATTCAATGCGACCGTGGTTGAATTATTTAATCAAGCTGGCACCGTCACTTTAGGCAAACTCAATTGCGATGAATTTGCCATGGGTTCAAGCAATGAAAATTCTTACTTCGGCGCAGTGAAAAATCCTTGGGATATGACTGCGGTACCAGGTGGCTCCTCCGGTGGTTCGGCCGCAGCGATTGCCGCACGTTTAGCGCCAGCAGCCACAGGCACGGATACAGGCGGCTCGATCCGTCAACCGGCGGCGTTTTGCGGCGTGACCGGCATCAAACCCACTTATGGCAGCGTCTCACGCTTTGGCATGATCGCCTTTGCCTCTTCGCTCGATCAAGGCGGCCCGATCGCGCAAACGGCCGAAGATTGCAGTTGGCTCTTGAACGCTATGACGGGTTTTGATGAAAAAGATTCGACCAGCGTACAACGTGACAAAGAAGATTTTTCTCGCGATCTCAACCAAGACATCAAGGGCTTGCGCATTGGCGTACCACGTGAGTTTTTCGGCGCAGGCCTCGCCAAAGACGTAGAGCAAGCCGTGCGCGGAGCCTTCGCAGAATATGAAAAAATGGGCGCGGTCTTGGTCGATATTTCTCTACCAAAAACCGAGTTATCCATCCCTGTGTATTACATCATCGCACCCGCCGAAGCGTCGTCTAATTTGAGTCGGTTTGACGGCGTGCGCTATGGTCATCGTGCTGCAGAATACAAAGATTTAAACGACATGTATCGCAAGACGCGCACCGAAGGTTTTGGCGATGAAGTCAAACGCCGGATTCTGACCGGCGCCTATGTGTTATCGCATGGCTATTACGATGCTTACTATTTACAAGCACAAAAAATCCGCCGCTTAATCGCACAAGATTTTCAAGCTGCGTTCGAACATTGCGATGTCATCATGGGCCCTGTTGCGCCGACCGTCGCATGGGATCTGGGCGATAAATCCGATGATCCGGTAGCGAATTACTTAGCCGATATTTTCACTTTATCCACCAGCTTAGCAGGCCTGCCTGGCATGTCGATTCCTTGTGGTTTCGGACAAGGTGAAAAGAATAGTAAACGTCCGGTTGGTTTGCAGATTATCGGTAGTTATTTTGCGGAAGCGAAGTTGCTCAATGTCGCGCACCAGTTCCAACAAGTGACGGATTGGCATACGAAGACACCGAAATAGAAGCAAATAGCAAGGCCCTCACGTCGATTAAGTTAAGGATGTAATCTGTAGGGCGGGTGAAACCCGCGCCGCCAGAACATCTAGCACCTGAGCAGCGCGGGTTTCACCCGCCCTACGAGATAGCTTAACTAAATGACTGTGATCCAAGTCCTCCTGCGGGAAAGCAGGCTAAGAACATAGGTACACCACGAACGTATTATTTAGGGATTCATTATGCAATGGGAAGTCGTTATCGGTTTTGAAACGCACGCACAGCTCAAAACCAACTCCAAAATTTTCAGCGGTTCGTCGATCCAATTTGGCGCGGAGCCGAATACCCAAGCCAGCCCAGTTGATCTGGCCTTGCCTGGCGTCTTGCCAGTGATGAACAAAGGCGCGGTAGAAAAAGCCATACAATTTGGCCTAGCGGTTGGCGCCACCATCGCACCAGAATCCATCTTCGCGCGTAAAAATTATTTCTACCCTGATCTGCCTAAGGGCTATCAAATCAGCCAATTCGAAATACCGGTCGTGCAAGGTGGCACCGTCACTTGCGTGGTTGAAAAAGATGGTAAATCTGAAGTCAAAGTGATCGAACTCACACGCGCCCATCTAGAAGAAGACGCAGGCAAGTCCCTGCACGAAGATTATCAAGGTATGACCGGCATAGACCTCAATCGTGCTGGCACACCATTGTTAGAAATCGTCACAGAACCTGTGATGCGCAGCGCTGCGGAAGCGGTGGCGTATGCCAAAGCTTTGCATTCCTTGGTCATGTGGCTGGATATCTGCGATGGCAATATGCAAGAAGGCTCGTTCCGTTGCGATGCCAATGTGTCGGTACGTCCGGTCGGTCAAAAAGAATTTGGCACCCGTTGCGAAATAAAAAATCTGAACTCGTTCCGTTTCCTGGAAGAGGCGATCAATATCGAAGTACGCCGTCAAATCGAACTGATCGAAGATGGCGGCAAGGTAGTGCAAGAAACCCGTCTGTACGATCCAGATCGCAAAGAAACACGGTCGATGCGCAGCAAAGAAGATTCGCAAGATTACCGTTATTTCCCCGACCCTGATTTGCCGCCATTACGCATCAGCCGCGAGTGGGTAGAACAAGTCCGCAGCACCATGCCTGAACTGCCTACAGCGATGCGTGAGCGCTTTATCGCGCAATTCGGTTTATCCGATTACGACGCCATGATCGTCACGCAATCGAAAGCGATGGCTGCGTACTTTGAAGCTGCGATTGCGGCATCACCCACGGGTGACAAGCCCGCCCAAGCAAAACAAATCGCCAACTGGTTGATGGGCGACGTCTCTTCCACACTGAATCGCGAAGGCACAGACATCACCAGCATCCCAGTCAATGCCGCGCAATTCGCTTTGCTGTTGCAACGCATCGCTGATGGTACGATCTCCAACAAGATCGCCAAAGAAGTATTCGCCGCAATGTGGCAAACACCTTCTGCCGATGTTAATTTGGCGGATCAAGTCATTGATGCCAAAGGTCTCAAACAAATCTCCGATGTCGGTGCGCTAGAAAAAATTATCGATGAAGTGATGGCAGCCAATCAGCAGTCAGTCGATGAATATCGCGCTGGCAAAGAGAAGGCGTTTAATGCACTGGTTGGTCAAGCGATGAAGGCGACCAAGGGCAAGGGCAATCCGGCGCAGGTGAATGAACTCTTGAAGAAGAAGCTGGCAGGATAAGCCAAGCACTGAGCAAATAAAAAAGCGTGAGAATGTAAAATTCTCACGCTTTTTTTATTTAGCACTTGCTAGCACTTCAAACCAAAATTTAGTTGGCGGTAAAATATCCAGCAACAGTACGTAAATCATCCAGATTTGCAGTGCCTGCGGCCGCACGCAATTTCAAGAAACTCAATAGATACGAATATCGTGCCGAGGCTAAATCACGTTTTGTCTGCACTAATTGCTGCTGTGCATTCAGCAAATCCGCATTAATACGAATTCCGCCTTTGACACTTTGCAAGGTCGCCTCGACCAAAGCCGTTGCCGAAGCAACCGACTTCTGCAAGCCATCAATTTTTGGGACGCCGCTCTTTACGGCGCTATATTGTTTACGCAGCTCCAACATTATTTTCGCCTGCGTACCATCTAATTCTGCACGCGCCTTATCACGATGCGCCACGGCCTGTTTGGACGCAGCGTTCACGTAGCCCCCCGAATAGATAGGGATGACCAGTTGCACGCCAATAGTACGCATATTTAAATCTTGATTACGCGTTGCAAATGACTCTGATAAACCATGGTTATAACTTGCATTCAACTCCAGTCGCGGCGCATGCCCTGCCTGGCTCTTTGAAATTTCTTTCTCTGCAACTTCGACGTTATAGCGAGCCGCCACGATTTCAGGGTTTTGCTCTTGAGCACGAACGCGCCAAAATTCAAAGTCTTCGTTCATGACAACAGGCTTAAAATCGTTCTGCAGGCCAGCTAAATGGGTCACCTCAATACCGATCATGCCACTTAAGGCAATGCGTGCTGTATTCACCGCATCACTTGCCTCCAAGATCAAAGCCTCCGCCACATCCAATTTGGCTTGGGTTTCCAACATTTCTGTTTTGGTCCCCTCGCCCTTAGCATACAAGCGTTCATTTGCTTTGCGCTGCTCTGCGTAGGTGTCTCTTTGCGCCGTATACAAACTTAGCTGCTCTTCGGCATATTTTGCCTCGGAGTAGGCAGAAAGGACGCGTACAAGAAGGTCAATACTGCGAGCATCAAATTGCGCAACACTCAAATTCTTTTGCGCCACGCCTTGTTGAAACCGCGCATAAGAGTCAAGGTTAAACAAGGGTTGACGCAAAGTTACGCCTTTGCTTTTACTCGTATAGTCTTGATCCGCTTGACTAAAGCGATTCAATGCATCCGGACCAGTAATACTCTCCCCTTTATTTTTGCTAGTCGAGTAGCTGTATTGAATTTGCGGCAGCAAACTAGAGCGACCTAGGTTTTCGTACTCCAAGCCCGCGATCAATTCAGCCTTTGCTGCACGATGCATGGGGTCATTTTTTAATGCAGCTTGGTAGGCCTCCAGTAGACCTATCGCCGAGACAGGAAAAGATTGCCCTGCCAGTGCCAGACACAGCGCGGACAACACACTCCGCTTGAAATGCTTTTTCATATCACTCCTCTCTTAATGCCGTGTGGCCACGATCAATAATAGGCTTAAATAGATAATTCATCATAGTGCGCTCGCCTGTTTTGACTGACAAATCGACTGGCATACCAGGCCGTACGGCGAGCGAACCTAATAGCTTCTTACCTTCAGGCGTCACTTCTGCCTTCACCTTATAATAAGGATGACCAGTACGTTCATCGACCGAACGATCTGCGGCGATATGCGTAATCACGCCTGGAATATGCGGTGTTTTATTCACGTTAAAGGCAGAAAACATCAGCTCGACTTTAAGCCCTACTTGGACTTTGTCGATTAGGTTCACCGCCAACATACCGTCAATGATCAAAGCATCATCTTGCGGCACAATCTCCATCAACTTAAAGCCACTAGGCACCACACCGCCTCGCGTAAAGACATTCATGCCAATCACGGTACCATCCACAGGCGCCTTGACCAACGTATTACTTAATTCAAAATCCAAGGCAGTGACTCGACTTTGCAAAGACTCACGTTCTTTTTGTACCTCTGAAAGCTGCGTGCGAACCTCTTTTTGGTATTCTTGTTGACGCTGCGATTTGCGCATGCCCAATTCGGCGATTTGTCGTTTGACACGTCCAATATTTCCGATGTCTTCTGAGACTCCACCATTGACTTGCGCATAAGTACGCTCCAAATCAAGCAAGCGATTTCTGGCGATATAGCCATCTTTTGCCAAATCACGCACATTATCAAGCTGCTCTTTTAAGATCGACTGTTGCTGTTTTTTACTGATCATCGACTCTTCAAGACCTGTAAGTTGGCTTTTCAGTCCCCCCACGTTTTCGTCCACTGCAGACAATTCGCTTTGTATCGCTGTACGACGAACACTGAAAAGCTGTTGTTGCAGCGCGATGCTATTGGCTGCGTGCACGTCATTCTTTAAACCCAACAGGCTCTTAGGAAAACTGACTGTGTTGGTGCCATCGCGCTCGGCCAACAAACGTGCTTCAGCCGCTTGTGAGGTATACCATTGAACACGGGCGATATCAGCCATCGACTTGATCGCAACATTATTCATCTTAATCAAAGTTTGGCCGGCCTTCACCACATCACCATCGCGCACCAAAATCTCATCGACCGTGCCGCCAGTCTGATGCTGAACCGCTTTACGACTAGAAGCGACTGTCACCGTACCACTCATGGGAACGCCCTGATCCAGAGGCGCAAAGGACGCCCAAATCAAAAAGCCCACCACACCAAACAGCACAATAAACCAACCTATGCGTACATGACGACTCGCGTCAGTACTCACCAGCTCGGTAACAACTTCTCGAGAGTTGACATCGGTCACATTGGACATTTTTACCAGATTATTCATTTTCTATTCCTATTCTTCCGCGGCAGCGTTAGCTTCATTGGCAGCAGCCTCTATACGAGCTTGCGTGTCCGCTGGCGGCTCACTCGCAGCCGTCGTGGTCACAGCGGCAGCCTGAGCAGATTGCTGCGCCTGTCTTTGTGCTTGCGCTAATTGCTGTTGTTGCTGAGCCTGCTGTTGCGCTTGTTGACTCATTTGATTGAGGGCAGCCAAAACCTCATCACGCGGGCCAAAGGCTTGTGCTACGCCATCACGTAACAACAAAAGTTTCGTCGTGACGCCGAGCACGGAAGTACGATGCGTGATCAAGATAATAGTCTTACCACGTTGACGCAAATCATTCACCGCCACCACCAAAGCCTGCTCACCTACATCATCAAGATTAGAGTTCGGCTCATCCAAGACGAGAATCGATGGATCGTCATACATCGCTCTGGCCAAACCTATTCTTTGCTTTTGTCCACCGGACAAACCACCGCCGCCATCACCGATACGCGTGTCGTAACCTAGAGGAAAGTGCAAAATCAAATCATGTACACCGGCACGTTTTGCAGCAGTAATCACTTTCTCCGAATCAGGCTCACCGAAACGAGCAATATTCTCTGCGATGGTGCCGCCAAATAATTCAATATCCTGCGGCAAATAACCGATGCTCGGTCCAAGTTTCGCCTTATTCCAATGAAAGATATCTGCACCATCCAAACGTACCTTGCCTACTGCACTAGGCCAAACACCGACTAACAATCTAGCCAAAGTCGACTTACCAGAGCCAGATGGGCCAATCACGCCCAAGACATCACCAGGTTGCAGTGCAAATGTCAAACCTTTAATCACCGCAATAGTGGAACCAGGTGGCGCAGCCGTGACGGACTCGACAGAGACATTGCCCAAAGGTTTCGGCAAATCCATAGGTTCTGGACGTTCAGGATTATTGGCCAACAATTCGTTAAGACGTCCATAGGCCGATTTGACCGAGCCCCATTGTTTCCACACGCCGATTAATTGATCAATAGGCGCAGTTGCTCTACCCAACAAAATCGAACCCGCAATCATCATCCCGGGCGTCATATGCCCTTTTATCACCAATAAGGCACCCAAGCCCAAGACCAAAGATTGCACAGACACGCGTACAAACTTACTCATCGCGGTCACGATGCCCGATTTTTCACTCGCTTCGCCCTGCAAGCTCAAAAAT
>CAYXJI010000080.1:0-5542 GCA_964465175.1 uncultured Burkholderiaceae bacterium
AGTTGATAACGCCAGCGATCGCGTCGGAACCATATAGTGCAGAGGCACCATCGGTCAGAATTTCAACACGTTCTACAGCTGACAAAGGAATACTTGCCAAGTTAACCGCAGAGCCAGTATTAAAAGGGGCGACTCGGCGACCATTGATCAACACTAAAGTATAGTTTTCACCGAAGCCATGGATGGAGGCAGTTTGTGTACCTGCACCACAGCCATTGACAGACGCTGATGATGTCGTAAAACCTTGCATAGAAGGTAGCGACGCTACCAAATCAGCGGCAGTTGTTGCGCCGGTTTGTTCTATCGCTGCTTTTGATAAAGTTTGCACAGGCAGGGCAGTTTCTGCGGCGATACGTTTAATAGATGAACCCGTAATTTCAATACGTTGCGTCGCTGCTTCTTGCGCAACAGCAGTTTGCGCGAGCATGCCTGCACCCACTACCACGCCGCTTGCAAACATCAGGCGTACCGAGCGGGATAAGATTTTTTCTACCATGTTGACTTCCTCCAGTGATTGAACAAAAAATGAGTTTTTAAAAATATCTTGAGGTATTTTTTGAAGATTTATTGGAAATGATTTTGAGAATTTAAATATTTACATCACGCTAATTCTGTTACCACCTGACTTTGATATCAAACCGAGCGCTGAGCAGAAAAAGTTATCTAAATTACCCTGAAAAAACATTCACGGGGAATGAGACCACTTGCCTCACTTAGGTGTCAAGCCAGCAAAAGTGATGCAAGTTTGAAAAACAACAGTTATCGCTAGGAACCAAATTAATACCAGTTTTTGTTTTGATGCTAATTTTATATGTGCTTTAAAAATGTAATGAAATTCGAAAAAATAAGCTAATTTTTAATTTTCTATGGTGAGTATCGTTCGAATTTTTATTTCGAATTTATTCTAAATTACCAAAGATAATTTATAGATAAATCTACTTCAGCATTAAATTCCAATAATATATTTAAAAAAACACTAAATTTCACCCTTGCAACTTAGCTTTTTTTTTTTGCTGTACGAAAAAAAATAAATTTCTTGGAATGGATGGATGCATCCTTTTTACAACAGTTTTGCCTGAAATAAGGCCCAGTTGTTTTTGCAAGGTGGTCTATCAGAATTGAAAAATGTGCGGCGCAGCATTGATCGAATGCGCTACTCAGAGCAGACCACTGCACAAGCACGCTTGTGAGGGTAGCGAGCATGCTCCGTATGAGATTGGGTCGTGTGGCCGTTGCCGATGCTGTTAATGCCTTTGGCGCTTGGGGTATCTGCGCTAGAGATAGAGATGGACGCTGATGGCAAGCTTGGATTGCCATCAGTTTTTGGCGGGGTGGCTTACAATTCGGTGCGAATAGAGAAAAGTTCGGGAAATAGCACAACATCGAGCATTTTGCGCAAATAGCTGACGCCAGCAGTGCCACCGGTGCCGGTCTTAAACCCGATGATCCTTTCCACGGTGGTGACATGACGGAAGCGCCAAATACGGAAAGCGGTCTCTAGATCAACCAGCTTTTCTGCTAGTTCGTAAAACATCCAATGCTGTTCAGGCGCTTGATATACCTTTTGCCATGCCAGTTTCACGGAGTCATTGGCGACGATCGGGGTAGTCCAATCTTGCGCTAGGCGCGCTGCATCGATCGTAAAACCATTGCGTGCCATGAACATGATGGTTTCATCGTAAATCGAAGGCGACACTAGAGCGGCATTCAAACTGGCGTGCGCCGTTGGTGATTGTTCGTGTACTTGTAATAAGGTAGCGTTCTTATTTCCCAGTAAATATTCTAATTCGCGATATTGATGCGACTGAAAGCCAGAGGAATTGCCGAGATACGGACGGATGGCGGTGTATTCACTCGGCGTCATGGTGGCCAACACATCCCAAGCGTGAACGAGTTGATCCATGATACGGGCCACGCGTGACAACATCTTAAATGCGGGCGGCAAATCGCCGAGGCGAATTTGCGCGCGAACGGCATGCAATTCATGCAGCATGAGCTTAATCCATAATTCGCTGGTTTGATGTTGAATGATGAAGAGCATTTCATTGTGATTCGGCGAGCGCGGATGTTGCGCTGTTAGGATTTGATCTAGGCCTAAATAGTCGCCATAGCTCATGTCCTTGCTGAAGTCGAGTTTTGCGCCATGCCAGGACATCGGGCATTGGCCTTCGGGAGTTTTATTTTGATCGCTCATACAATGTTTGATGGGAATAGGGTGAGTAAATTTGTGGCTCGGTTGCGGCGCGGTATTTTAAGTCACCGCATTTCTTTTTATATCGGTGCGGTAGTCGCGGCGCTCAAGTAATTCATGGAGAAGTTCTACCGCATCCCATACCTCAGTAAAGCTAGTGTACAGCGGCGTGAAGCCAAAGCGCATAATGCCGGGCTCACGATAGTCACCCACGACACCGCGCTCGATCAGCGCTTGAATAAGGGCATAAGCGTGTTCATGTTTAAAACTCACATGGCTGCCGCGCTGTGCATGTGACCGAGGCGTTACTAAGCTTAGCGCATGACGAGCGCAACGTTCTTCGACTAATTGAATAAACAAGTCGGTCAATGCCAATGACTTTTGACGAATCGCAGTCATGCTGGTTTGTCCAAAAATATCGAGTCCCGGTTCTATCATTGCCAATGAAACGATGGCTTGGGTGCCGCACAGCGCACGGCGTATGCCTGGTGTTGGACTAAATGTTGCTTGCATCGCGAAGGGTGCAGCATGACCCCACCAGCCAGTGAGTGGATGCTGAAAGGCCGCCTGATGGCGTTGCGGCACCCAGATGAAAGCTGGTGCGCCTGGACCACCGTTCAGATATTTATAACAGCACCCCACCGCGAAGTCGGCATTGGCGTGATGCAAATCAACCGGTACCGCGCCTGCTGAATGCGCGAGATCCCACAAACATAAGGCCCCGTGTTGATGCGCTAGGCGTGTCACGCTCGCCATGTCATGTAAATAGCCAGTGCGATAATTGACATGGGTGAGCATGACTAAGGCGGTTTCGTGATTGATGGCGGTGGCTAATTCTTCTGGCGTATCGATCAAATGCAAGCGATAACCGCGATCTAGCCAAGTGGTGATGCCTTCGGCCATGTAGATATCGGTAGGAAAGTTGCTGCGTTCTGTGATGATGACTTTGCGTGAGGCGCTTTCATTTCCTTGGGCTTGTAGGTGAAGCGCCGCTGCAATGGCTTTAAATAGATTAATCGAAGTGGTATCGGTAATGACCACTTCGTCCGCATCGGCGCCGATTAAAGGCGCTAACAAATTGCCTAAGCGAGAGGGCAGCTCAAACCATCCCGCTTTGTTCCAACTTTGAATAAGTTGTTGACCCCACTCGGCTTGAATGACCTGCATGGCGCGGCTGATTGCGGCGCGCGGTTGTGCGCCGAGTGAATTGCCATCGAGATAAATCATGCCTGCGGGGAGATCGAATAGCTGGCGTAAGGGGGCGAGCGGGTCAAGTGCGTCTAATTGTTGACAGTGTGCTCTATCCACCTTCGTTGCGTTTGCTGGTGTTGCGTTGCTCATGTTTTATCCTGATTTGTAGGGTGTGTTGTCGCGCCGAAAAGCGCAACTGCTTGGATTTCGTCGTCAGCACGCCAATAGCACCGCAGGTGCGCCTAATGGAAAATTGGGGTTAAATAATAAAAAGGTATTTTATGCCAATTTTCATGATGTTTTCTTGCGAATTGTCGCGTGTATTTTTGAAAAATTAGAATAATATGTAAGTCTGACTACTAAAAATGATGGAAAAATTCATATGCAACTCGATCCCATTGATTTAAAAATTTTAGCCCTGCTACAGGCCGATGGTCGTATGAGTAATCAAGATCTGGCCGAGAAAGTTTTTCTCTCGCCTTCGTCTTGTCTGCGCCGTGTGCGTATGTTGGAGGAGAGTGGCGTGATCAGTCATTATCGTGCGGTGCTGGATACCAATGTTCTTGGCTTAGAGGTGGATGCCTTTGTTCAAGTCACGATGCGGCGCGATGTCGAGCATTGGCACGAGAGCTTTTGTGCGGCGATACAGAGCTGGCCTGAGGTGGTGGGCTCTTACATCATTACGGGCGATGCGAATTATTTATTGCGCGTACGCGCCCGCAATTTGAAACACTATTCTTCTTTTATCTTAGAGCGTTTGTATAAGACCACGGGTGTGTTGGATATACGCTCGAATATCGTTTTGCAGACGCTAAAAGAATGCACAGAGTTGGCGCCAGAATTGCTCAGTGAATAAATTTGAGAGCAATTCTGAGAACAATTTGGGCGCGATCTAAGTTTGAGCGTGCTGACCAGATCCTAACTCTTCGTCTTTATCGACAAAATAAATTTGCCATTGGCTGGATCACTGCGACTGGCCTGTCCGGTTTCTATATGACCCGCGAAACGACGTAGGTAGACTTTGTCTCCGGGCAAGCGCACCTGTAGGTCATACCAACCAAAACTGTCTTCCAAGTTGACATAGAGCGTCTGACTGCTTTGCGCTGCGAGCACCAAATGCTGTTCCGGGGCGCCATAAAATGTATCGATAATCTGCAGCGTTTGTTGCTGCATAGCGCTATTCGTTAGCGTCAACTTGAGCACAGGACTTTGCTCGTTTGGCGTGTTGTTGTTCATGCTTTCAAGTTGCACTTCAATTTGATGTTGCTGCTGTCCTTGAAATTCGCGCATGAAGCCATTCGGTCCATGCACGCGCAATGCATATCGACGGCTGGCAAAATCATCCAAGGGCCAGGTCTCGGTGAATTGCTTCTGACTCCCTATCGTGTAATACCACGGCCCTGCATTGTGACCGCTAGGATAGGTAGTGAAGGCCACGCCGCTGGTGCCTGCGTTACTCAATTGCAGGGCAAAACTATCGGTCTCTTTTTGAAATGCGCCGTTGACCTCCATTCGATAGTGCAATGCCCGAGCAGGTCGCGTGTTGGCAAATGGCGTATCCAGTGCATCGCGTTCTTGTTGGGGCAAACTACTAGGATTAAGTGTTACTTGGCTCTTCACCGAACTGCAACTGCGCTGCGCATTTTCTATGTATTGTTGATGCGGGGTGCTGAACAATTGTTCGGGGCGTGCGGTGTCTTGATGCTGAAAATCAAACATCGAAGTCAAATCCCCGCAGACATTGCGGCGCCATGCCGAAATGTTGGGTTCCATGACGCCGAAGCGTTGCTCTAAGAATTGTATGATCGACGTGTGGTCAAATACTTCCGAACACACATTACCGCCTCGGCTCCATGGCGATAGCACCAACAAGGGGAGGCGTGCGCCTAGCCCCACCGCTTCTCCTTTACTCACTTCGCCTTCTATGCTGACCGTACTAAAACCTTGGCTACGGGCGCTCGGCGCAACGGGCGGCGGCATATGGTCAAAAAATCCACCCTCTTCGTCGTAGCACAAAATAAGCACGGTTTGTGACCAGATTTTAGGATCTTCTGTGAGTACATCAAGCAGACGCGAGGTCAGCGATTCACCATAGCCGGGCGGATTTTTTTCTGGATGTTCGCAGAATTTGGTGGGCGCCACGATCCAAGACACAGCAGG
>CAYXJI010000080.1:5552-12120 GCA_964465175.1 uncultured Burkholderiaceae bacterium
CAAATTGCCCGCGCGTACATCTTGCGCAAAATAATCGACCAAGGCTTGGGCGTCGGGTGGATTGGTATTAATCGGTAAGCCTTTGGCGTCTAATTGCGCGGTCTCGCCAGCGTAGGCGCGAGCGCGTTGATACCGTTCTTTTTGCACCGGATCATCGAGATTTAAATTGCGAAACTGCGGAAAATAAGCGAGCGAATTGTCACCATAATTATCGTATTCTTGATACACCTTCCAGCTAATCTGGTGTTGGCTTAAACGTTCCGCATAGCTAGTCCAAAGATAAGGTGACTTCCAATCCTTTTTGTCACGTGTCATGCACGAAGTCTCATTGCCATCATCGACATTCGATAAAGTGTGACGACCATCGCGACCAACCGAGAGTCCGCTGGTGCCCGAAAATAGAAACATGCGGTTCGGATCGGTTGGGCCAAAAACCGAGGCATAGTAAGCATCGCCAACAGTAAAAGCATCCGCGAGCGCATAATAAAACGGTAGCTCTTTACGGCTCAAATAGCCCATACACATACTGCCTTTTTCGTGTACCCAAACGTCGTAGTAGGCCCACATCTTTTGGCTGTATTTCCAGTTGTGCGGTAAATCACTGGGGAGACATTGACTGCGATCAAACGCAGCTTCATTCTCATTGCCAGCGCTCAAGGGAAACGGGAGTTGAAAGCGCCCATATTCCCCAGCTTGTTGCCAAACCGGTTTACCTTGACGCGTCATGGTAGGGCGTGGATCGCCAAAACCACGTACTCCTTTGAGGCAACCAAAATAGTGATCAAAGGAACGGTTCTCTTGCATGAAGATGACCACATGTTTGACGTCTTGAATACTCTTGCTTGGGCTGTGTGGGGCGATCTCAAGTGCTTTCGCAATACTGGCTGGGAGTGCCGCCATACTGGCCGATGCAACACCGGTTTGCGCCACCCATTTCAAAAAATGTCTTCGGGTATGGTTCGCTTCACTTGCTTGAGTAGTTTTTTTCGTGCTTGTAGTCATCGTGGCTTCGTAACTTTTTTGAGATGGGTAATGTGTGCGATAAAAAATATGAACTGCGTTTTGTAGCGAATTCAGTACTGCTAGGAATCGACCGCGTTGCCTAAGCTGATTAGAGTAGGGAATATCTTAAATGACTTTGTGGGATATTCACAACCACATCAATCAAAGAGAAATTTTTTATCGCGGCGACGATCGTGATCTCATCACAAAAAACTAAATGAGCCGAATGTGGATGACGCGCCTGATGCTGATCATGATTGGTTTTGTTTCTCTATGGTTGGTCGACGATTTTTCCTGCGAACGAGTGTGCAGAGTGAGAGGGCATCATTTTCATTAAGTAAAACTGAATGGCGAGTTAAATTTATGTCGTTGGCGTTGAAAGACGGAGCTGACTAGACTTTTTTATGTCAGCTTCTTTCCTTCAACCTCATTGAAAAAATCATGCCTAAATCTCCCCAACTCGTTTCTCGTTCTGTCATGGCGCAAGCGCTTGCCTTGGCATTTGGCACTGCCTTATTAACCCTCGGTGTTCCCGATCAAAGTTGGGCACAGTCCAACGCGACCGGTACGATATTTGGACAAGTAAGTGCGCAATCTGGCATTACAATTGTTCTTGAAAATGCGGCTACCGGTGTCAGCCGCGTGGTGACGCCTGATGCCAAAGGCAAATACCAAGCAACGTCGATGCCGCCGGGTCGCTATCAAGTCAAACTGATGCGTGGCGGTCAAGTTGAAAAAATCTTGGCGGTTGAATCACTCATAGGGCAGGGCGTAGAGGCTTCATTTTTGAGTGACGCCAAGAGCGAAATTCAAACTGTCACGGTGCAAGCTAAAGTAAATCGCATTGACGTATCGAATACCAATAACGGCACCGTGTTCACGTCGCGAGAGTTGGTCAAACTCCCTATGTCGCAAAACGTGCAAGCCATCGTCGCATTGGCACCGGGTACCGTCAAAAACGTGTCCGGCCATTACGGTAATGTGTCGAGTTTTGGCGGAGCCAGCGTGTCTGAAAATGCTTACTATATCAATGGCTTCCCAGTGACGAATATTCTGACGCAAGTTGGTGCATCGGAATTGCCATTTGGTGCGATCGCCAATGCCCAGGTTTTGTCCGGCGGTTACAGCTCAGAGTTTGGGCGTGCGACCGGCGGGGTGGTGAATATTACGACGAAGAGCGGTACCAATCAGTGGGAAGTCGGTGCCCGCTTAGCCATTGCGCCATCGAGCCTCAGCGCGCGCCAATTAAACACGTATTTTCCCAACACGGGCGACAACCCTAAAACCGATGGCAAGCTGCAATTTTATGCTCGCGATAATGCGTCCTCGAGTAAAACATTGGGCATTTATGCCGGCGGTCCTTTGATCAAAAATAAGTTATTTATCTTCACCGCATTGGAACAAACACGCTCCAATAGTGAATCTGTCGGCGCTAGCTCCGATACCAATTACAACGCTAGCGGCTGGTCGGTTAATCAAGGCGAAGTAGGTCGCTATTTAGCAAAGATCGATTACAACTTTACCGACGATCACCACTTTGAATACACCTACATTTTAGATCAATCAAAAAACACCTCGTCCAGCTATGGTTTCAACTACGCGACACTGACGCACGACGATGTGAAACGCAATGGAACGACCGTATGGAATGCCGGTAACACACGTGGTGGTAGTGGTGGCAGCAGTCCGGGTAGTACCGATCACATTTTTAAATACACGGGCTATCTGACCGACGATCTGACTTTGACGGCACTGTACGGCAAATCGAATACCACGCCACGCGTGGTTCCTTATGGTTATAACCCAGCCATTAGTGCGGTGAGTAGCTCGGTGACGTCGCGCGCACCCGGTCTGACTTATCCATCAAGTAATCCGCAGCCATTCGGTGATCAGGTGCGTCCGGATGCACGCGATGAGCAACAAACACTACGTTTGGATATTGAATACAAACTGGGCAGTCACGCTTTGCGCGCCGGTATCGATTACAACAAGGCCGCCTCATGGGTCGGTGCGACTCGTCCTGGTGGCAAGAGCTACAGCTATCTGTATCACAATAACCCCGCAACTTGGATGCCGGGCGGCGCTAACCTGAGCCTGGCACAAGGCGGCGGTTTTGGTACGCAGGGTTTCTACGTGTCGGAAGGTACTTACTTTAAATCCGGTGCGCCGACCACGAATCAATCCGCACAGTACCTGCAAGACCGTTACCAAGTGACAGACAATGTTTTGTTAGACTTGGGGTTGCGCAACGAGCAATTTCACAACTACAACAACAAGCATGAATTAGTCATCTCTCAAACACGCCAAATCGCGCCGCGTTTAGGTGTGACCTGGGATGTGAATCGTGATGGCAGCTTGAAAGCCTTCGCCAATGCCGGTCGCTACTTCATGCCGGTACCTACGAATTTGGTCGGCAATATGGGATCCGAGTTAAAAACCACGACGCGTTATTACACCTATACCGGTGTCGATGCGGTAACGGGTTTGCCACAAGGGATGAAGCCCATTAGTGACGTGATTGTGAATATCAATACCTCGCCCGATGCGCGCTCGGTGGCGGCAGAAAATATCAAACCGTTCTATCAAGATGAAATGTCGATAGGGTTTGAAAAAGCGATCTCTGCGACATTGAATTTCGGCATGATGGGCACTTATCGTACTTTGCGTACTAGCTATGATGATACTTGTGACCCACGCCCGATTTTTGCTTGGGGTAAGCGCAATGGCTATCCTAATTTGGAAGAAGACACCGGCGGTACCGATAATAGTTTATATCCATCGTGGTGCATGGTGATTAATACGGGAGAGGCCAACACGGTCTGGTTTGATCCGCATGGTTCTGGTAGTGGCAGCACTCTGGTAAAAGCACATTTGACTGCAGAAGATATCGGCCTGCCTAAAGTGAAACGCACCTATACCGCTGTAAACTTTTTCTTAGAACATCCGTTCCGCGACGCTTGGTATGGCAAAGTCAATTACACTTGGTCACGCAGTGTCGGCAATACCGAGGGGCAAACGGATTCCGGTGTCGCAGGTGGCGACGTGGGTTTGAGCGCGGGCTCCGATTACAAGGAATTAGCCCTTAACGCCTACGGCCCTTTATCCGGTGATCGTACGCATGTCATCAAAGCTTACGGTTTCTATCAAGTGACTCCCGAATGGATGATGGGCGCTAATCTGCAAATCGCCTCCGGTCGTCCACGTAATTGCCTAGGTCAATTGCCAGAATCGGCAGGACAAGATGTGGGGCACTACGCGGGTAATTATTTCTTCTTCTGCGATGCGGATGGCGGTAAAACCTCGCCTCGCGGAAGTCGTGGTCGCCTGCCTTGGACTACGCAATTGGATATGAATTTATCGTATCAACCCTTGGCGATTAAAGGATTGAGTCTAAAAGTAGATGTCTTCAATGTATGAGATCGTCGTACCTTCAATTCTGAAAGCAGTGGATCGAATAGCGGTAGTGGTAATATCAGCCCTACCTATTTACAAGGAGGTAATCGTATAGGAGCACGCTCAGCGCGTTTGACTGCTGAATACAATTACAAGTTCTAGCGCCATCGGCGATACTTGTGCCTACGCTCTCACCATGTTATTTTGGGTGAGAGCGTTTTTCTTTATCTACTAAAAATTCTTTATGACCCTCAGTCTATCTAGCTATCTCTCCCCAATTCCTTTGATTGCGATCTTGCGCGGCATACAAACTAATGAATGTCTTGAGACTGCCAGAACGATTTACGATGCTGGTTTTCGTTGCATAGAAATCCCCTTGAACTCGCCGAACGCCATCGACAGTATCGCTTTGCTGGCTCAGCATTTACCCGATGACTGTTTAGTTGGTGCCGGTACCGTGATGACGTCCGAACAAGTCGCCGCCGTGCATCAGGTCGGCGGACGATTGATCGTGATGCCGCATGCCGATACGGCGGTGATTCTCGCTGCAAAATCTTTGTCTATGTTGTGTACGCCCGGTGTGGCAAGTCTGACAGAAGCCTTCGCTGCCTTGCAAGCAGGTGCCGATGCTTTAAAACTATTTCCCGCTGAAAGCGTACCGCCCTCCGTGTTGAAAGCATGGCGCACCGTCTTACCAACGTCGACTATTTGCCTACCTGTTGGTGGCGTCAAGCCTGAAGGTATGCAGGCCTATGTCGAGGTCGGAGCACAGGGATTTGGTTTGGGGTCGAATCTCTATCGAGCAGGATGGGATGTTACGCAAGTAAGAGCGAGTGCTGATGCTTATGTAGCGACTTGGCTTACTATCAAATAGCGTGATAAGTTTGGTGCGAGTTCTTGTCTTGCGACGATTTTAGGTATCTTAGTTGTCTTGAAAGTCTCGCGAACATCGACGCAGTTTGTATAGCGGTTGTTAATTACCAGTTTGGCAGAATACGTCGATTGCGCGAAGATAGAAATGCAATAAAGGCTGTTGTTTCTCGCTCATGTGTCTATGCTATGACACATGAGCGAGCTGTTTTGAACCGCATTTGTTTTTTCGAGGGAAGTGTTTAAATATTGGAAGTGCCCCCTATGTTAGTGCTGAGATTTGAGCCTATGTTTGTGGCAATCGAAGCGCCTCATTTCGACTACTATCGACGACTATGTATTCGTGCGCCTCATCGACCAACGGAAACTGAAAATTTTGCAGCTGTTTAGATAGTACGATTTCTGGCACTGCATGGGTTCTTTTTGAATTGGCCGCTTTTAGTGATTTGTGTGAATGAAGGAATACGATTAAGGTGACTAAGGCATGATAGTCAAATCCAAAATCACAAAGAATTTTCCTAAAGTCGCTGCGCAGATTGGTAGCGTCCCAAATGACATTTTGTTTTGCGCGTAGATATGCTTTTAGCCTGTCTTTAGCAAGATGTAACACTTCCCCTGGATTTTTTTGGCTGCTACGATTTCCATTAATTTCTTCGCGAATTTCATCTAGCGAGATACAAGCGTAATCCTTATAGTGGCGTGCAGCATAGCTTGATTTTCCACTTCCACTTGGACCACATAGGACTACTAAGTGCGAGTACCTGTTTTTGTGCGGATAACAGCGTGCGATTGCCTCTTCTGGCATCGAGATAGCTGAAGCCTGCATATCTGTAATTGCAGACATAAGAATGAATCGTCGTGCTTGCTTACTTTCGTCGCTGATCAACGGGATTAGTTCATTTGGAAAGTAAGCGCTGTTCCATACGCCATATTCTTGAGCAAACATCTTGAATTCATCGAGATACTGAAGCTGAATATGGCGGTCAGGACAGATTCTACCGCGCATATCTGCAATTTCTAGCCAATACAATAATTCGCAATTCGCACGTCGTGAGAGCGCTAAGTAGGGACCCTTGGTTTGATTTTTCACTACCAAAAGTTTTGGCATATGGTGTTCTCCAACCATGCCTAAAATTTGCCAAATCACGCCAAACGAGAGAGGCATTGCGGCGAGTATAGGAGCTAAATAGGAGCGACCGAGTGTTTCGTGATGAGGACTGGCGATACGTATGCGCCCCTTGATTTCCATTGGTTTGGTACTACAAGGCTTCGCAATGTCGTGCAATAAAGCACCCAATATCAA
>CAYXJI010000081.1:0-12078 GCA_964465175.1 uncultured Burkholderiaceae bacterium
CAATCGCTGCATTCTCCGCAGGCAAGCCAAACGCATCCCAGCCCATAGGCATCAAGACGTTGTAACCCTTCATACGTAATTGACGCGCCAGCATGTCGTTGATGGTGTAGTTACGCACATGCCCCATATGCAGCTTGCCAGATGGGTAAGGCAACATAGAACAGGCGTAGTATTTACCTTTTGGAAAACGTGGATCATTTTCCACGGTTTTAAACGCATTTGTTTCTGTCCAATGTGACTGGGCGGCTTGTTCAACTTCTGCTGGGCTATATTTTTCTTGCATGACGATTCGATTGAAGAAATAAATTAAATTGGGGGAAATGCGATGCTGACTAGAACCTTAGATTATAAGGCTAAAGCGTTGCCATTTGCGGGAGCAAGGGGAGAAAAAGCGGGCTTTTACTTAGTTTTTCGCGGTATTTGACGCATTCCGCGGCGATAATTTTGCTGGCTGCTTATTTGATTTTGCTTCGGTAGCAAAACCTATTTTATTCAGACCATTATTCTGCGCGGCGGCCATTACCTGGGCGATTAATTCAAAGCGTGTTGATTTATCGGCGCGAAGCAAAATTTCTGGCTGCGGCGTTTGCTTGGCAATTAAGGCCAGACGCTTCTCGACGTCCTCTAACTGCATCAATTCGGCATCCCAAAACAAAGCACCTTGCGCATCAAAAGATAGGGTCACGGTGTCGACATTTTGCGGCACGGCCTCGGCTTGTGCTGAGGGCAAATCGAGGCGAACTGCATGATTTAACAAAGGCGCTGCGATAATAAAAATCACCAGCAACACCAACATCACATCCACCATGGGCGTGACATTAATATCCGACATGGCCGTCATCGGCTTACCAGAATTCCCCCCTAAGCTTTTGAATTGACCGAATGCCATCGTCGCTTAATGGCTTTTAGTGAAGTAAGCATGCAAATCAAACGCAAAGCCATCTAATTCGGCAAAGGTAATGCGATTGATGCGATTGAAGGCATTGTAAGCAAGCACTGCAGGAATCGCCACCATCAAACCCAGTCCTGTCATCACCAATGCCTCGCCCACCGGCCCCGCGACCAAATCAATTTGAATTGCCGATGAGCCTGAGACAGCCGTCAATGCATGATAAATACCCCAAACTGTCCCCAACAAGCCAACAAAAGGCGCGGTCGCGCCTATCGATGCTAACAGGGTCAAACCAGATTCTAAACGGACAGTCACACGTGTTAATGCTTCACGCAAGACACGCGTCATGACATCGGCAGCATCGGTATTGGCCATCATGGATCGCGCACGGGTTTGGGGATCAGCGGCAGCTAGCCCCTGCTGCGCTAAGGGCGTATAAATATTTTCGACATCCGACATCGCTAAGGAATTCACCGCATCTAGCATAGTTGGCGCTTGCCAAAAAGAATGCAGCGCAGAAGTGCCACGCCGTATGCGCCAAAATGACCAGGCTTTAGAAAAAATCGTGAACCAACTAACTAAGGACATCAGCATCAAAAGCAGCGCAACTGCACGTCCGAGCGTATCAAGTTGTATCCAGTATTGGCTGATGGTGATAGGCATGACGGGGGCTCTGCGCTTAGTTCAAACCTAAGACATCATACATATCATACAAGCCCGTCGTCTTATCCGCGAGGAAACGCGCCGCACGCAAACTACCATGCGCATAAGTGACACGACTAGACGACTTATGCGTAATCTCGACCCTCTCACCGATGCCGGCGAATAGCACCGTATGATCGCCGACAATATCGCCGCCACGAATCGTGGCAAAACCAATAGACGACGGATCGCGCTCACCGGTCACGCCTTCGCGAGAGAATACACCCACTTCTTTCAAATCCCGACCTAAAGTATCAGCAATCACTTCACCCATTTTCAGTGCGGTACCGGATGGCGCATCGACTTTATGGCGGTGATGCGCTTCGATAATTTCGATGTCATAACCATGAGAAAAGCTCTTGGCGGCCATCTCCAATAGTTTCAGTGTGACATTCACACCGACGCTCATATTTGGCGCAAAAACAATCGCGGTTTTTTTTGCAGCTTCCGCGATGGCGGCTTTGCCAGCGTCATCAAAACCAGTAGTACCGATAATCATTTTGATACCGTGTTCAGCGCAATATTTAAGGTGCTCTAAAGTGCCTTCGGGGCGCGTAAAATCAATCAAATAGTCGGAATTCGCAAGCGCTTTTGCAAAATCCGCTTCGATATTGATGCCAGTGACTTTACCCAAAGACAAACCTGCATCCATACCCAAAAAAGCATTCTTCGCACTACCCAAAGCGCCCGTCAAAATAGTATCTTCAGTACTATCAATGGCTTCAATCAACATCTTACCCATGCGACCGGAGGCACCGGCCACAGCGATTTTCAATCCAGACATAAATTTACTCAGCTTATTTTTTCTTAGGTGTTTCGGAGGTAGGCATAGACTCGAGACGCGACGAGATTGCCGAATTCGTGATGTGTGCTAGGTACTCTTTTTCCGTCGGCAAGTTGCCACCTTCAAAGCGCTCAACAGTATTGGATTTGAAGAAAATAGCGAGGCGACTAGAAATCACTTCACCATTCGGTTTCAACATACGGCAAGGATAATCCCAGCGATCTTCGTGGAACATATCTGTCAACAATGCGGTACCGAGTAAGAAACGCACTTGCTCACGCGTCATGCCTTCTTTTAATTGCGATACCATTTCTTGCGAAACGAAGTTGCCTTGCTGCACAGAAATACGGTAAGGCGAAATCACACCAAACAACTTATCAAAACCAGATGGTTTGACGATTTGTGTACCGTTAGTCGCTTTGACATCCGCTTCTGCGACGACCGTCTTTTGACTAGCACAGCCAGTGCTTAAGACCAACAGGGACACTGTAGCGAATACAGCCAATTTGCTCGGGGATTTCTTAAATACGTTCAATGGCATAAACTACCTCAAATTTTCAAGCAAGAATGTCGAACTGGGAGAACTTCGGATAAGATAACAGAAATTTCTACCTAGCCCTAAAACCCTATATCATAAAGCACTTAGCCTTCTTTTGACTGAAAACATGACAAATAACACGCCCGACCTGAAAGCCAGCGGACTGAAAGCCACTTTGCCGCGTCTGAAAATCCTGGAAATTTTCCAAAACAGCGCGGTACGTCACTTAACTGCCGAGGACGTTTACAAGATCTTGTTAACCGAAAATATGGATGTAGGCTTAGCCACGGTGTATCGCGTGTTGACCCAATTTGAACAAGCTGGCTTATTGCATCGCAATCATTTTGAATCAGGTAAGGCCATTTTTGAATTGAACGAAGGCTCGCACCATGATCATTTGGTTTGTCTAGACTGCGGCCGAGTAGAAGAATTTTTTGATGATCAGATCGAAAAGCGCCAACATGCGATAGCAAAGGAACGCGGCTTTTCAATTGCAGAACATTCCTTGGCCATCTACGGCAACTGCACCAAAGTCAATTGTGCGAACAAAAAATAACACTTAGAAGAGTGGATCGACCTCAAGCTCAGCTATAAAAGCAATTAAATTGAAGCTATTTCTCCTGCTTTTATAGCATCAAAAGAAACCCTTCTAGGTCTTGGCGATAGAATCTCAGCCTTGCTTCGCACTCCGTGCAGCACGCACTTTTTGTGCCACCGCTTGCACCGTATCGAGAACTTTTTTGGCATTAAATGGCTTGATGATATAGCCGCTAATGCCACTTTTCACGACCTCGGAAATTGTTTCTTGATCTTTATTTGCAGTCACCATTAAGACAAAAACATCTCGCATCACCATGCGTATGCTTTTTAAAGCCTCGGTTCCACTCACTTTTGGCATGACAACGTCCAACAAAATAATATCAGGGCGTAAGCGCGTGGCCATTGCTAGCGCACTATCACCATCCAAGGCCTCACCAATCACGTTATAACCATCGTGTCGCAAGATAACTCGCAGCGTTTCTCGCGTCATATCGTTATCATCCACAATCAACACGGAAATATCTTTATTGTTTGACATTTTCAGTTATCCAAATATTGAAATAAATTTTTTAAATTTTTTTTAATAAAACACGCGAACCAATTAACCGGAAAGCTTACCGCATCGAATGACTAGCTTGGTTATGAATGATTCAAGGCATTCGACAATAATTTGGCGGTAATATCAACGATAGGAATCACGCGTTCATATGCCATTCGTGTAGGGCCGATCACACCTAAAGTCCCCACAATCTTACCATTCACTTCGTAAGGCGCGGTCACCACGCTCATTTCTTCCATCGGCACCAATTGCGATTCGCCGCCAATAAAAATACGGACACCGGAAGCATTGCTAGATACGTCTAATAACTGCATTAAACCACTTTTTTGCTCGAACAAATCAAATAGTCGACGCAAAGAACTCATATTAGAAGACAAATCGCTCACGTTTAATAAATTGCGTTCGCCTGAGATCACCATGTCTTCCGTATTTTCAGCCATCGCTTCACTACCTGCTTGCAAGGCCGCATACATCAGCCTATTCATATCACCTTGCAACTCACGCAATTCTCGATTGATATTCGCCCGCGCCTGATCAAAACTTTGTCCGGCAAAATGTTGATTGAGATAATTAGCCGCCTGCACCAACTGGGTCGGCTAATAATCGACATCTGTCAACAGAAGGCGATTATGGACTTCGTCATTGGGTGCCACCACGACGAGTAAAATTCGCTTTTCAGACAAGCGCAAAAATTCGACTTGTTTAAAAATCGACTCCTGCCTAGCGGTCATAACAACGCCGGCAAACTGAGACAGGGAAGATAAAACCTGCGCCGCATTGGCAATGATTTTTTGTGGGGAACCTGTAATAATCGAGGACTGCAAACGCACATTCATCGCACTTTCCAAGACCGAGTCATCCAGCTCCTGCACGACCAGTAATTGATCGACAAACACCCGATAACCGCGTGGTGTAGGAATGCGTCCAGACGACGTATGAGGACTGGTGACAAAACCCATTTCTTCCAAATCCGACATCACGTTGCGTATTGTCGCAGGTGACAATTCCAATCCAGAGATTTTGGACAGTTCACGTGAGCCGACTGGCTGGCCGTCGACAATATAACGTTCCACCAGGGCTTTTAATAAAGTTTGAGCGCGATTATCGAGTTGCATGGTTTTATTTTAGGTTAGCTAGGGCAAAATCGCAGCGTTTTTACATTGATATTTAACGACATTTATCGCTAATTTGAGATCTCACAACAACTTTTGCAACAATTCGTGCAAGTCCTTGACGATTAAATCGGGTTTTATATTGGGATGACCGGCGTCAGCTAAGGATATGTCACGTCGATTGACCCACGTCGCCGCCATCCCAACTTGTTGCGCACCTTGCACATCCAAACGCAAGTCATCACCAATATACATGAGTTCATTTGAATTCAAATTCAAGTGTTCCATCATTGCCAAAAAAATTTTAGGGTCTGGTTTCGCACAACCAAAAGTATGCGCCGCTAAAGACACGGAAAAATGTTGATCTAAGCCTATTGCTTTAATATCCGCAAAGCCATTTGAAATCGATCCCAAAACAAAATGCTCTTTTAAGGTCGTCAACGATGGCAACACATCCGCATAAAAATTCACCCGATTCCGCGCTTGCGCAAACACTTGCATCGCCTCATCGGCGAGTGCAGGCGCGGCGCCGTGCTCGGCAAATACTTGACTCAGTAAAGTATGGCGCAATGCCCACAAATCATAAGCAAACCGCGGATCAGTCGCGACCAATGCCTGTCTTTGTTGACGCAAATCGTCGATAGAATACGCCGCCACAACGGAAGGTATTTGATCCGCGATCCAAACGTGTAAACTCTTTTCCGCCTCTTGAATCAAGGGTGCTACAGGCCACAAGGTATCATCGAGGTCAAAAATGAGTGCTTTCAAATTCATACGCGCTTATCGTCAGAATGGATAAATTCATGCCATGCATACCATAGCTCCTACTAGAGTCTGCCTCACTTAGGCAATAGCAATGTGCTTGCATTACAATGCCTGCTCTAGCTAGTGCTCGATTATACGGTTTTAGCTATTTGAGGTAAGAACAATTGTCGCAACGAGCATTGCTTATCACTTTTATTATCATTTTTTTAGACGCGCACCATGGCATTTCAAATTCAAAAAGCTAGCCTTCACGACCTCGACCTGATCGCGCCCTTGTTTGACGCCTACCGTAGTTTCTATCAGCAGCCCAGCGATCTCGATTTAGCCAAGGCATTTTTATTTGAGCGCCTGCAAGGTCAAGAGTCTGTCATTTTTTTTGCGATAAACGAACAGGGAGCAGGCTTAGGATTTGTGCAGCTCTACCCTAGCTTTTCCTCGGTATCGGCTAAACGTCTGTGGATATTAAATGATCTTTTCGTCGCAGCGTCTGCACGACGTCAGGGTGTCGCCAGACAACTCATGCAGCGTGCGCGCGACTATGCCATTGAGACAGGCGCAAAAGGTCTATTTTTAGAAACGGCACACGACAATTTTCAGGGGCAAAGTCTCTACGAGTCCTTGCGCTACCAAAAAAATTCTGAGTTCTATTATTTTTTAGACGTACAAAACCCCTAGCCAAGGACTAAGCACAATGCGTCTGCTCTTTTCTGCAACATCAGCAGCGCTTTCAAAGCGGCGTCACCTCACAAGGACGAAGAATAGTGTAATCTAAGCTCTTCTTGAAACTCAGCACCTTCCTCTATGCTCACTTCCGCGAAAACCATCGCTATTATCGGGAAATACAACGCCATCGGTATGGGGGAGTCGCTCAATGAATTGGCTAGTTTTTTAAACCAATCGGGGCATGCGGTGATCTTTGATACCGAGTCCGCACAAAATTTTGAATTGCATGCCCATCCTCACATGTCGATTGCCGATATTGGTCGCAATGCCGATCTCGCCATCGTCTTGGGGGGCGATGGCACTATGTTGGGGATTGCACGCCAGCTTGCGCCACATGATGTCCCTTTGATCGGCATCAATCAAGGCCGTCTCGGCTTTATCACGGATATTCCACGTGATCAAATGCTGCCCGCAATAGGTAAAATTTTAGAAGGCAAACATATCGCTGAACAACGCTGCATGCTGCACGCAATCGTGGTACGTGAAGGCGAACAAATTTTTAGTGGCGTGGCTTTTAATGACATCGTCCTCTCACGTGGCGCTGGCTCGGGCATGATTGAATTACGCGTCGAAGTTGACGAGCATTTTATGTACAACCAACGATCAGATGGTCTCATCGTGTCCACCCCAACCGGCTCGACTGCCTATGCCTTATCCGCCGGAGGCCCTTTACTGCATCCCAGTTTAGGTGGAATCGCGATGGTGCCAATCGCGCCGCATGCTTTGTCAAACCGCCCTATTGTGTTACCGGAAACCAGCGTGATTAGTGTCGAGTTAGTCGCAGGACGCGACGCCAGCGTCAATTTTGATATGCAATCGTTTGCGAATCTAATGCATCAAGACAAAATCATTATCAGCCGCTCCGCGCACCACATCACCTTCTTACATCCCGAGGACTGGAACTACTATCACACCCTACGCGAAAAACTGCATTGGAATGAATATCCTTCGGTCGAAGGTGCGCTCAACTAATCCGCATCACCGACCAAATTGCCCCGAAAAGAACTGTAAATAAATACAGTATTTCACTTCGCTTGGTGACACACCCTGAGGTAAAATAAGCCCCACCGTTTTTCACTCTTTCTGACAAAAAAATCTTATGCTGCGCACGCTTGCTATTCGTGACTTTGTTATCGTTGATGCGATAGAACTAGAATTCTCTACTGGCTTTACCGTTTTCACGGGCGAAACAGGTGCCGGCAAATCCATCTTAATCGATGCGCTAGCCTTAGCGCTGGGCGGTCGTGGCGATGCCAGTATGGTGAGAGAAGGCGCGCAAAAAGCCGACATCAGTGCCGAGTTTTCCTGCAACGCTGACACCAGCACTTGGCTCTCGCAACATGACTTCGCCAATGAGGATGGACAATTATTGATACGCCGCGTGATCGACAATGCGGGTCGTTCTAAAGCCTATATCAATGGCATCACCGCCAGCGCCACCCAATTGCGTGAACTCGGTGAACTCTTGGTTGATATCCACGGTCAACACGCGCATCAATCTCTGTTAAAGAGCGAATCCCAGCGCGCATTACTCGACATGCAAGGTGGCTTGCAGCCACTTACCAACGAAGTCGCTCGCCTGTATAAACATTGGCACAATCTCGCCAAGCAAAGAGAAGCCTTCGAGCAAAATGCCAAGAGCATTCTACAAGAGCGTCAACGCCTAGAGTGGCAAGTTGGCGAGCTCGACAAACTACAGCTCAAGAAGGGCGAATGGGATGAGATCAATCAAGAACAGAGTCGATTAGCGCATGCGGCGAGTTTATTGGAAGGGGCGCAAGAAGCTGCCGATGCGATTTCAGAATCCGATCATCCAGTTCTATCGCAAGTCTCAAGCATGCTGCAAAAACTCAGCAAATTAGAAGAATACGATCCCAAACTCAAGCCTATCTTAGAGTCACTAGAATCTGCGCGCATTAATTTACAAGAGTGCGCCTATGCCCTCAACGACTACCTAGGACGAGTCGAACTCGATCCCACGCGCCTACGTCTAGTCGAGCAACGCGTCGAGACCTTGCACAGCACAGCGCGCCGCTTTCATGTGGAACCTGAAGGCTTGATTGATGAGCTCGCCAACTTGCAACAGCAATTAACGCAACTCGCCGGCGCCTCGGATATCGCCTCACTCAAAGAACAAGAAGATCAAGCCAAACTAGCCTATCTCAAAGAGGCCAATACCCTCAGCAAAAAACGCCAAGTGATCGCGCATGACCTAGGCACCGCGGTCACCACGGCGATGCAAGACCTTAGCATGGCGGGCGGGCGCTTTGCCATCGCCTTAAACGCCTGTGAAGCCAGTGCGACGGGCGTTGAGCAAATCGAATTTATGGTAGCAGGCCACGCAGGAGTGCAAGCCCGACCGCTAGCCAAGGTCGCATCCGGTGGTGAATTAGCGCGAATTTCTTTAGCGATTTCGGTCATCACCTCGTGCGCGACCGCGACCCCGACCTTGATCTTTGATGAAGTCGATAGCGGTATCGGTGGCGGCGTGGCCGAAGTCGTCGGGCGTCTACTAAAACGCCTAGGCCAAGATCGCCAAGTGCTGTGTGTGACGCATTTACCGCAAGTCGCTAGCCAAGGCAATCAACATTTCGAAGTCAGCAAAACGCAAGAAAACGGCAAGACTTTCTCCCAAATCGCCGCGCTCGATAATAAGCAGCGCGTGGAAGAAATTGCACGCATGCTAGGCGGTCTAGAAATCACCGCAACGACCCGTAAACATGCACGTGAATTGTTGGCCTTGTAAATTTATTTTCGAATATTGAAAGACCACCATGGCATTTTTAAAAGAACCCGATTACTCCCACGGCAGAGTCGAAAAGACAGCGGTCGTTTTGATTAATTTAGGCACGCCAGATGCACCGACCGCGAGTGCGGTGCGACGTTATCTGAAACAATTTTTATGGGATCAACGCGTCGTTGAAATTCCGCGTGCCGTTTGGTGGTTGATTTTAAACCTCATTATCCTACCGTTTCGCTCCAAAAAATCCGCCGAAAAATATGCCTCGATTTGGACTAACGATGGCTCGCCTTTATTAGTCCATACGCGCAAGCAAGCGGTTTTACTCAAAGGCTATCTCGGTGAACGCGGTCACGAAGTCAATGTCGTCCATGCGATGCGTTACGGTTCACCATCGATTCCCGAAGTCTTAAGCCAATTAAAGGCCGAAGGTCACGAACGTATTTTAATCCTGCCTGCCTATCCGCAATATTCGGCGACCACCACCGCCTCCAATTTTGATGCGATCACGCAGCATTATCAAGCAACGCGCAATGTGCCTGAGCTGCGTTTCATCAAGCATTATCACGACCATCCGGCCTACATTCAAGCCCTCAAAGCTTCCATTTTAAAAGCATGGGAACGTGGCGGGCGCCCCGATAAATTGGTCATGAGTTTTCACGGCTTGCCTAAGGCTTTTTTAATGCGCGGCGATCCCTACCATTGCGAATGCTACAAAACGGCACGACTACTGGCCGAACAATTAGGACTAGGCAAAGAAGATTACATCGTCACTTTTCAATCGCGCTTAGGTCGTGCCGAATGGTTGCAACCTTACACCGAGCCAACGGCACAAGCCCTCGCCAAACAAGGCGTTAAACGTATCGACGTTGTCTGCCCTGGATTTTTAGCAGACTGCTTAGAAACTTTAGAAGAAATTGCGATGGAGGTGCGTCAAGCCTTCTTAACGGCTGGCGGCCAAACTTTCAATTACATCCCCTGCTTAAACGAGTCGCCTGATGGTCTACGCGCCTTAGCCGAAATCAGCGAACAGCATTTAATCGGCTGGCCAACCATGGTCACCGCCAGCACGCGCGAGCACGAGAAACAACATGCCCTAATCAGCCGCGCCGAAGCCAAACGTTTTGGTGCCGATCACTAATGCCCATGAATACGTTTGTCATCGGTGACGTACAAGCTTGCTACGATCAATTAGTCGAATTGATCGCCAAGATCGATCACATCGATCCGCAAGCCCGCTTATTGTTTGCCGGTGATTTAATCAATCGCGGTCCCAATTCACTAGACACGTTACGCCTCATCAAAAGTTTGGGTGCTCGCGCAGAAACAGTTTTAGGCAATCATGATTTACATCTATTGGCGGTCGCCTGCGGCGCACGCGCCTTACACCGCAGCGATACGCTGAGCGCGATTCTCGCAGCAGATGATAGAGAAGAATTATTGCACTGGTTACGCCACCGCCCTATGGCATTGGCGATAGAAAATCACCTGTTAGTACATGCAGGCGTATTCGCCAATTGGAACCAAAGCAAAACTCTAGAACTAGCACACGAGATCGAAGTCGAATTGCGCAGCGAGCACTGGCAAGACCTAGTTCGCACTATGTATGGCAACACCCCCACACTCTGGCACGATGGGCTGCAAGGCACAGAACGCCAACGCTGCATCATCAACGCCCTCACCCGCATGCGCTTTTGCCACGCCGATGGCAGCATGGATTTTGCGCTCAAAGAAGGCGCAGAGAAAGCGCCCGATCATTTGGCAGCGTGGTTCGATTTACCCCATCGGCTCAGCCAAAACTGCACCGTGGTTTTCGGCCATTGGTCCAGCCTAGGATTGGTCTTGCGCGACAACTTAATCAGCCTAGACACAGGCTGTGTGTGGGGTGGACAACTGACGGCGGTGCGATTACAAGATCGTTTGGTTTTGCAGTGTGCGAATGAGCATGGTTTGGCAATCGATTAGGCTCACAGCTACTCGACAAAAAGCTAACCATGCAAATTGCAAGTAGCAGCTTTACCGACAAGAATTAATCAAAGTCAAACAGGTCGGAAAGAAAGCCTTCTTTTTTCTTTTTGTAATGACCACCATGATGATGCTGTGGGTAGGTATGGCTCGCTTGATGTTTTTGCTGAGAAGAATAATGTGGCGCAGGCTGTGGGTAGGCTTGTTGCTGCACAGGTAGCGGCGCTTGACTGTGGCTCACAGCAGCGGGTACGGCGACACCAGAGCGTTCGATGATCTTGTCCAACTCACCGCGATCTAACCATACGCCACGACACTGAGGACAGTAGTCAATCTCAATTCCCTGACGCTCAGACATTTGCAAATGCGTGTTTTCACAAACCGGACATTTCATAGTAAATTCTCTCTTCCATAGCTAAGATAAAAAAAGCTCAATTATCGCGAGCGCCATACCAAACAAGGCACTTTTGAACTGGCAGCAGTTTATGCGTTTTTCATGCTCAGCTCGTGTGTATTTGTGCGGTAAAAATAGTTGGGATTTACCATGTTGATAGCCTTGTTTTGGCTCGCGTTTGCTTGAGCAAATTTGCGTTTAGATGGAGATGCTGAGGACAGTACGTAGGGCGGGTCCAACCCGCGCCGCTAGAATTTGAAGAATACCGTAGCGTTGATGAATCCCATTAAAGAACACTTTAACCCAGAATTTCCATTAGGATTTGTGATGATGATGGATGCACTTTTTGAGACAGTTTTGTTGC
>CAYXJI010000082.1:0-11757 GCA_964465175.1 uncultured Burkholderiaceae bacterium
TGTGATTCGTTTGTCGGAAAAACTCTCAGCCTTAACGGGCGGTGTACTCGGTCATTGTTTCTACGCATCGGATGGTGCGTCGGCGACGGAAATCACCTTGAAGATGAGTTTTCATTTTTGGCGCAATCAAGGTCAATTTGAAAAACAAGAATTTATTTGCCTCAAAGGCAGTTATCACGGCGAGACCATCGGCGCTTTAGCAGTCACTGACGTCGCATTATTCCGCGATGCCTATGGCCCTATGATACGCAATGCGCATGTCGTGGCGTCGCCCGATGCACGTCAAGCGCTTGATGGCGAAACCGCGATTGATGTCGCACGACGCGCCGCAGCTGATATGGAACGCTGCTTGCAAGAACGCGCAGGCAAAATCGCTGCGGTGATTTTGGAGCCTTTAGTGCAATGCGCGACAGGTTTCGCGATGCACGATCCTGAGTATTTGCGTTTAGTTCGTGCGCTCTGCGATCAATATCAAGTGCACTTGATTGCCGATGAAATCGCTGTCGGTTGTGGTCGCAGCGGTACTTTCTTCGCGTGTGAAAATGCGCAGATCTGGCCTGACTTTGTGTGTCTGTCTAAGGGCATCAGTGGCGGTTATTTACCTTTGTCTTTGGTGATGACACGCGATGATATTTACCAAGGTTTTTATCATACCGATGTGCGTCGCGGGTTTTTGCATTCGCATTCCTATACGGGCAATCCTTTAGCTTGTCGCGCAGCCTTGGCGACTTTAGAAATCTTTGAGTCTGACGATGTGTTAGTGCAAAATCGTGTGAAGGCTGAAGCGATCACGCAAGCATTGCAGCCACTAGCGCAACACACTCAAGTCAAACATTTTCGCCAACAAGGCATGATGTGGGCTTTCGACGCTGTGTTTGATGAAGCCAAAGATGAACAAGCGGCGAAGACATTTTCTCGCCGTTTTTTCACGCAGGCTTTGCAAGAAGAATTATTGTTACGCCCCATCGGCAACACGGTGTATTTGATGCCACCGTATATTTTGAATCAAGAAGAAATAAGTTTAGTTGGCGATCGCATGCTGAAAGTCTTCAACCATGTGATGGGAGAAGCGGCGTGATTTTACTCGATCAAATCCAAAATGAATTAGCCGCATTAGACAGCAAAAGTCTGCGTCGTCGACGTCGTCATGCAGAGAGCCCAAGTGCACCACGTGTCAAAGTCGATGGTCGCGATATGCTGGCGTTTTGTAGCAATGATTATCTTGGTCTGGCGGCGCATCCTAAGATCATCGCCGCTTTGCAAGAGGGCGCGAATTTATATGGTGTCGGTAGTGGCGCCTCACATTTAATCAGCGGCCACAGTCGCGCCCACGCTTTGCTAGAAGAGCGTTTGGCTGAGTTTGTCTCGCCACATCTTCATCGAGCACGTGCCTTGTATTTCTGCACGGGCTATATGGCCAATCTCGCCGTGTTGGCGGGCTTGGCTGCGGTATCTGGAAAAGACACGGAATTGTTTTCCGAATCCTTGAATCATGCTTCCTTGATCGATGGTGCCAAACTCTCGCGTGCGAAGTTGCATGTTTTCCCGCACGGTGATGTCGCAAACTTACGAACGCTATTGCAAGCCTCGACTGCAGCGACCAAGATAGTCGTCAGCGATAGCGTCTTTAGTATGGATGGCAATCTCGCACCAGTGCCCGAATTACTCGCAGTGTGCGAAGAATTTAATGCGTGGTTAGTGATCGATGATGCTCACGGTTTTGGTGCCTTGGGTGCCAATGGTCGCGGGGTTTTAGAGCATTACAATTTATGCTCTCCTAATTTGGTGTACATGGGCACCTTAGGAAAGTCGGCTGGTGTCGGCGGCGCCTTCGTTGCTGCGCATGAGGATGTGATTGAATGGCTGGTGAATAAAGCCCGTCCGTATATCTATACCACGGCAGCACCACCGGCTTTGGCACATGCTTTACTGACGAGCATGGATATCATTCAAGGCGAAGAAGGGCAGGCGCGTCGCGCTCATTTGCAAGCTTTGATCACGCAATTGCGACGTGATCTGAAGCTGAAGCGCTGGATATTGATGCCATCGGACACAGCAGTGCAGCCTATCGTGATTGGTGACAATGCCGAAAGTTTACAAGCCGCAGCGACTTTGTACGAGCAAGGATTCTGGGTGCCAGCGATACGTCCGCCGACCGTGCCAGTTGGAACTGCGCGTTTGCGCATCACTTTGTCTGCTGCGCATACAAGTGAAGATTTGGCTTTGTTGATTGATGCAGTGAATGGTTTGGAAGATTGATGTTTTAAAGTTCCCTCTCCCGCAAGCGGGAGAGGGCTAGGGTGAGGGGCGTTCAGAGAGTGCATAGTGATTCTGATGTCAGTGATAGAGAATCGTTGAACTAAATTGAACCACCCTCATCCCCGGCCCTTCTCCCGCTTGCGGGAGAAGGGAGTGAAAACATTATGTGTAGGGCGGGTGAAACCCGCGCCGAAGAGACATTGAACACCTGAGCAGCGCGGGTTGCACCCGCCCTACGAGAGTGGCGATGTAGTAGGTAATTTCGAAAGAACGAAGTTTTATAAATGCAAAACAGAAAAAACGATTATTTCATCACTGGCACCGACACAGAAATCGGTAAGACGTTCATCACGTCAGCTTTATTGCGAGCCTTTTCAGCACAAGGGTGTTCGACACTAGGGTTAAAACCAATCGCCTCTGGTGCCGAAGAAATCGATGGCGTTTTGTATAATGAAGATGTCGATAGTTTAGTCGCGGCATCCAGCGTGAAGGCACCACAGGAAATCGTTGTGCCGTATTTAATGCGAACACCAGCAGCACCGCATATCGTTGCCGCGGTAGAAAATGTGAAGATGGATGTGCAGCACATTGCCAGTTGCTGCCAACAAGCGCAACAATTAGCAGACGTAGTGTTAGTCGAAGGTGTCGGTGGATTTTGTGTGCCTTTAGATGATGAAACCAGTACCGTCGACTTGGCGCAGCGTTTGGCCTTGCCGGTAATTTTAGTAGTTGGTATGCGTCTCGGTTGCATTAATCATGCATTATTGACGGCACAGGCAATCAAGGCGAGTGGCCTACGTTTGGCGGGCTGGGTGGCGAATACGGTTGATACGGAAATGCGCTTTTTTGAAGAAAATGTGCAGGCGCTGAAACAGCGTTTAGATGCACCTTGCCTAGCTGTGATGCCTCGTTTAGCTGTCAATGAGATTGAGCAAGCGAGCCAGTATTTAGATTTGAATTTATTGAAGTGAAGGAAATGAACATGGAACACTTGGAACAAACGGTCGATAACGCAAAAGCTAAAGAGACAGTGCAAGGCATACAGTTTCACGCACCAGTGAAAGCCATCGAAGCGGAAACCTGGCCGGTTGACGATGTGATGGCATTGTTTGATTTGCCTTTTAATGATTTGATGTTCAAGGCACAGGTGTTGCATCGTGAAAACTTTCCGAATGCCGATGTGGAACTGGCGACTTTGCTGTCGATTAAAACCGGTGGCTGTGAAGAAGACTGTGGCTATTGTCCACAAGCAGCGCGCTACGACACTGGCGTTGAAGCGAAGAAATTGATGGATGTGCGCGAAGTCTTGAGTGCAGCCAAAGCCGCGCGCGAAAGCGGTGCGACCCGTTTCTGCATGGGCGCAGCATGGCGTTCGCCAAAAGATCGTGACATGGAAAAAGTCGAAACCATGGTGCGTGAAGTTAAAGCCATGGGCTTAGAAACATGCGCGACCTTGGGCATGCTCAAAGAAGAACAAGCGCAGCGTTTGAAAGATGCTGGTCTCGACTACTACAACCACAATCTCGATACTGCACCTGAGTTTTACGATAACGTCATTTCAACACGCGACTATCAAGACCGTCTCGATACCTTGGGTCACGTGCGTACCGCAGGTTTAAAAGTATGCTGCGGCGGTATCGTCGGTATGGGTGAAACACGTCGTCAACGTGCAGGCTTGATCGCGCAACTGGCTAACTTAAACCCTTACCCAGAATCAGTACCTGTGAATCATTTGGTGCAAGTGGAAGGGACGCCTTTGCATGGACTTGATCCACTCGATCCTTTGGAATTCGTACGGACCATCGCGGTAGCACGTATCACGATGCCGAAAGCACGTGTACGTTTATCCGCAGGTCGCCGTCAAATGGGCGAAGCAGTACAAGCGATGTGTTTCCTCGCTGGCGCGAACTCGATTTTCTACGGCGATAAATTGTTGACGACCGATAATTCGGAAGCCGAAGACGACAAAGTTTTGTTAGAAAAATTGGGTTTGAAAACGCGTGGCGTGGTGGAGAAGAAGGCCGGTAGTTGTAGCTAATTTTTTTTCGCCGCAGAGGCGCAGAGGACGCAGAGATGTTTCTTTCTGCGCAAATGGCGAAGAGTCATATTTGAAACTAAAAAATGGAAAGCTTCTCTCCGCGTTCTCTGCGCCTCTGCGGCAAAGCTTTCAAATTAGAACTGATAAAGAAAGACAAAAATCATGTTTAGCAAAATCCTCATCGCCAATCGTGGCGAAATTGCTTGCCGTGTTGCGGCGACTGCTCGTCGCATGGGTATTAAAACGGTCGCGGTATATTCCGAAGCCGATGCCAATGCCAAGCATGTGGCGGTGTGTGATGAAGCGGTCTTGATTGGCCCAGCGCCAGCGAAAGAAAGTTATTTGCGCGCCGATAAAATTATCGAAGTCGCGTTGGCGACTGGCGCGCAAGCGATCCATCCTGGCTATGGCTTCCTATCTGAGAACAGTGAATTCGCCAATGCCTGCGCCAAAGCGGGCATCGCTTTCATTGGCCCACCAGCTTCTGCGATTGAAGCGATGGGGAGTAAGTCTGCCGCAAAATCCCTAATGGAAAAAGCCAATGTGCCTTTAGTGCCCGGCTATCACGGTGATAACCAAGATCCTGATTTCTTGCAAAATGAAGCGGATCGTATCGGCTATCCTGTGTTGTTAAAAGCCAGCGCTGGTGGCGGTGGTAAAGGCATGCGCGTGATAGAACACAGTAAAGATTTTAAAGACGGTCTGGCCTCTTGCAAACGTGAAGCGATCAATTCTTTTGGCGACGATAAAGTTCTTGCTGAAAAATATTTGCAACGTCCACGTCATATCGAGATTCAAGTATTCGCCGACACACATGGTAATTGCGTCTACCTGTTTGAACGTGATTGCTCAGTGCAGCGTCGTCATCAAAAAGTATTAGAAGAAGCCCCAGCGCCAGGTATGACGGCTGAACGTCGCGCAGCGATGGGTGAGGCTGCGGTTGCAGCAGCAAAAGCAGTTGGTTATGTTGGTGCCGGTACGGTGGAGTTCATCGCTAACCAAGACGGCTCTTTCTACTTCATGGAAATGAATACGCGCTTGCAGGTTGAGCATCCCGTGACTGAAATGATTACAGGTACCGATCTGGTCGAATGGCAATTGCGGGTCGCCGCTGGCGAGCAACTACCTTTGCAACAATCCGAATTGCAAATTCACGGCCACGCTATCGAAGCACGTGTATATGCAGAGAATCCAGAAAAAGGCTTTTTGCCTTCGATCGGTACTTTGCGTCATGCACGGACACCAGACGCTGTGAACTTTGTGCTTGGTGGTTCACCAGATCCGGCATCATTTAGGATAGATAGCGGCGTACGTGAAGGCGATACGATTTCGCCTTTCTACGACCCGATGATCGCCAAGATGATCGTGTGGGGCAAAGACAGAACCGACGCCTTGGCACGTATGGCGCAGGCTTTATCGCAGTACCAAATCGTGGGCTTACATTCGAATATCGCTTTCTTATCGCGTTTGATTACTAGTCAAGCATTCTCGACAGCGGATTTGGATACCGGTTTGATTGAACGCAATCAAGACGCTTTGTTCCCGACGCCAGCACCAGCGAATTTGCATGCGCTATCTTTCGCTGCAGTGGCATTGATTAGTGCAGAAAATACTGGTGGTAGCGATCCTTGGCAAAGCAATCAAGGCTGGCGTATGAATACACAAATGCAACGTGGTTTGCAATTTGTGGAAGAACATCAAACGCATTCAGTACAGGTGACTTACACGAATGATGCTTGGATCATCGCAGCAAATGGCAGTAGCCAATCGGTACGACTTGTACGTCAGCAAGCAAATGACTATGTGTTGGCAATAGCAGATCAAACTGTGACCGCGACGGTAGTGCGCGATGGCGAACATTTCCACATCTTTAGTCAAGGCATGCATACCGATTTACATTACAACGACGTGTTAGCGCATGCTGGCGAAGCCGAAGCAGAAGGCGGACGTTTGACGGCACCAATGCCGGGTAAGATCGTCGCCGTAGTCGTCAAGAATGGTCAGGAAGTTAAAAAAGGCGAAGCGCTATTGATCATGGAAGCGATGAAGATGGAACACACAATTTCAGCGCCGCATGATGGTGTGGTGGAGGAAGTTTTGTATGCGGTTGGTGATCAAGTGACTGAAGGTGCGCCGTTGTTGAATTTTAAGCAGTGATGATTGTAGAACCCCTCTCCCGCTAGCGGGAGAGGGGCAGGGGTGAGGGTAGTTCAGGCGAGCTGTAAAATTTGAAGTTACATTGAAAATTTTGAGTCAACATTAGAACATCATACAATTTTCTTACTCAACTACCCTCATCCCTAACCCTTCTCCCGCATGCGGGAGAAGGGGACTAAAAAGCGAAGGCGATCATGGAAGACATTTCTCCCCACCATCCGCAAAAGATCCCCGAAGATCTGAAAGCGTATGCACGAGAGATGCGTAAGAAGATGCCAACTGCTGAGCAACTGCTGTGGCATGTGCTTAGAAATAGAAGAGTGGCTGGAGCAAAGTTTCGCAGACAGCATCCCATTGGTCGTTATATTCTAGATTTTTATTGTGTAGAAAAGAAGCTAGCGGTAGAACTGGATGGCGGTCAACATAGCGAGCAACAGAGTTATGATCAACATCGAGATGCCTATTTAAAGCAACAAGGTATTGAGGTTCTACGTTTCTGGAATAATCAAATGCTGTTAGAAACCGAGGCAGTCCTAGAAGTGATTTATTCAAAGATCACAAAATAAATCCATAGTCCGAAAAGCAGGAGAGGACAGGTGATTGAGCAAGTTTCAACTATTTTTCTAAATTGGTAGATTAAATATAATCTATTGCACACGCCCTACAAATTGACCATGTTGGAATCAATTTATCTGGCATTGAATCACACTATGGACAGAACAACATGAAAATCATTTTTCAAGATAACGGTAACTATCTCAATGAGTGGATGCAGGCTTTACAGCACTCATTGCCGCAGGCAGAGGTTCGTGTTTGGCGGGCGGGCGATCATGCGCCTGCTGATTATGCAATCGTCTGGAAGCCGCTGGCGGCGATGCTTGATGGACGCTCTGATTTGAAAGCAATTTTTAGTCGTGGTGCTGGAGTGGATGGAATACTCTTGTCAGGTGCATTTTTGCCTGCTCAAGTGCCAGTGGTGCGCTTGACTGATGCGGGTATGGGGGTACAAATGGCGGAGTTTGTGACGCATGCTGTGTTGCGTAATTTTCGTCAATTTGATGCGTATGCTGATGATGCTGCGCAAAAGCAATGGCGACCTTCTATGCCGCAAAAACGCGAAGATTTTCGCATCGGTGTCTTGGGAATGGGTGTCTTAGGACAAAAGATTATTCGTGCTTTGCAAACTTTTGAATTTCCCATCAATGCTTGGAGTCGTAGCGCGAAGAGTATGGACGGTGTGCAAAGTTTTTCGGGGGAAGAAGAGCTTGCCCAATTTCTATCTGTCAGCAAAGTATTGGTGTGTATTTTGCCTTTGACCGATGATACACGCGGTATTTTAAATCTTAAAAATTTATCGCAATTACCGCTCGGAGCTTATCTCATCAATGTAGCGCGTGGAGCGCATTTGGTCGAGGATGATTTATTGACATTGATACGAAGCGGCCATCTTGCTGGTGCGACTTTGGATGTGTTTGCGCAAGAGCCTTTGCCCTTAGAGCATGAATTTTGGCAGGAAAAACACATCACGATCACGCCGCATGTCGCGGCAGTGACGATGATAGATGAGAGTGCAGAACAGATCGCGCAAAAGATCGTGCGTTTGGAACGGGGTGAAGCCGTGGACGGTATCGTCGATCGCCTGCGCGGCTATTGAGTCTTTTGCCAGAATTTTGAAACGAGGAAAAAATGACACAAGCAAATTTACCTAAACAAGTCAAAATCGTCGAAGTCGGCCCACGTGATGGTCTGCAAAACGAAAAGGAAACGATTTCTGCGGAAGTCAAAATCGAGCTAGTGAATCGTTTGACACAAGCAGGTTTTGTTAACATCGAAGCAGCCTCCTTTGTCTCGCCAAAATGGGTGCCGCAAATGGCAACATCGACCGAAGTGATGGCAGGCATTGCTCGCAAAGCGGGCGTCATTTATTCGGCTTTGACACCGAATATGAAGGGCTTCGAAGCGGCCTTGGCAGCGGGTGCAGATGAAGTCGTGATTTTTAGTTCGGCGTCCGAAGCCTTTGCACAAAAGAATATCAATTGCTCGATCGCGGAATCGATAGAACGTTTCCGCGATGTCGCCGCCGCTGCGAAACAACATGGCCTGCGTTTGCGCGGCAGTATTAGTTGCGCTTTTGGTTGTCCCTATCAAGGTGAGGTCACGCCAGAGCAAGTTGCCGATGTAGTGAAACTGATGCGCGATCTCGGCTGCGATGAAATCGATATCGCCGATACGATAGGCGTTGGCACACCGCGTCATGTACAAACCGTGATGCAACGCGTTGCGCAAGAGTTTCCGATTGCGCAAATTTCTGGTCACTTCCACGATACCTACGGCCAGGCTTTGGCGAATATTTATGCCAGCATGGAAGTCGGCGTCAGTATTTTCCATTCTTCTGTTGCTGGCCTCGGCGGTTGTCCGTACGCAAAAGGCGCGACCGGCAATGTCTCGACGGAAGATGTGCTGTTTATGATGCAAGGACTGGGTATTGAAACTGGTATAGATTTGAATCAAGTCGTCGATGCAGGTCAATTTATCTCCCAACATCTGGGGCGCAAAGCGGTCAGTCGAGCAGGCAATGCGATTGCGGCGAAACGTCTCGCATAGAACTTGATGTGCTGAAGTTTTTCTCTTCTTCACCTACTCTTGGCGAGCTCGCTGTTGGCAAAGACAATAATTTCAACTTATTGCGCCTGCTGGCGGCGTTTGCCGTCTTGATCAGCCATAGCTTTGCCATGCTCGGTCTGCCCGAGCCTTTTGCCGCCAGTGTGGGCAAGAATCTGGGCGCGATGGCGGTTGACGTCTTCTTTGTGACCAGCGGTTTTTTAGTCTGTGCGAGTTTGATGCGTAGTCGAAATGCACTGGATTATTTGCGCGCCCGTGGGTTTCGAATTTTCCCAGCCTTGTGGATGATGCTGGTGTTCAGCGTTTTCATTTTGGGCGCAAGTTTTAGCCGTCTCGATTTTTTCAGCTATCTACATGAATCGCAGACATGGCGTTATTTTTTGAAAAATGCGGTGTTGATGGGCGGTGTGGAATTCTACTTGCCAGGCATGTTTGAACAAAACCGTCTGGCTGGCATAGTGAACGGCTCTTTGTGGAGCATGATCTATGAGTTGAGTATGTATGTTTTGTTGCTGCTTACTTTCATAACTTATTTTTATGTGGTGAAATTTCGCTCGCATTTGCAGGCCTTCGCCATCGCTTTGTTCGTATTGCTTGGCGCTTGGTTTTTGTCTGATCGGTTTTATCTGTTAGAGCGTGGCCAATTTCTCCGATTTACTTGGTTCTTTTTTGTAGGTGCGGCCTTTTATTTGGCTCGTCGTCGGGTACCTATGTCGGGGGAAATTATCGCCTGCATCATTGCAATCGCTTTCATCGCGCTAAGATTTAGTGGCCATGCATTTTTGTTGGTGTACTACCTAAGCTTAGCTTATGTCTTGTTCTACCTAGCCTATGTACCCGCTGGGAAAATTCGCGAATTTAATCGCCTCGGTGATTATTCCTATGGCGTGTATTTATACTCTTTTCCTATACAACAAGCCTTGCTGGCGAGTTCTTCTGAATGGAGCGTCGCGACGCTGGCGATCAGTGCCGCAGCGATCACTTTACTCTGTGCGATTTGCTCGTGGCATGGCATAGAGCGACCTGCCTTAGCTATTACTTCAGCCTTGCGCACGCGCACAAGTGCAAGTACAAATACGCATCAACGCTAAACCTTCCTCTTCGGTATTCACAAAAATTTTTTACCGGAAAATTTTTTGAAATATTCAAAATAATCTGGTTAAAATGCACGGCACGTTCTGCGAAGTATTTGCTTTTTTGCAGAATTTTTCTATAAAACTAATGAGGGAATCATCATGGCAATGGATGTAATCGATTATCAAATTTTTGGCGACGACATGCAATTCGTAGAGGTCGAGCTCGATCCGCGTGAAGCCGTGGTGGGCGAAGCCGGCTCTATGTTTTATATGGAAGACCAGATACAGATGGAGACCATTTTCGGCGATGGTTCTGCTTCACAAGGTGGTTTGTTAGGTTCGCTGATGGGGGCGGGTAAACGCTTGTTGACGGGAGAATCCTTGTTCACTACGGTGTACACGAATCAAGGTAATACCAAGCGTAAAGTGGCGTTTGGTGCGCCGTATCCGGGACGGATTATTCCGATTCATTTGGATCAATTGGGTGGTACGGTCTTGTGCCAAAAAGATGCCTTTTTATGTGCAGCCAAAGGAGTTTCTTTGGGTATCGCATTTCAAAAACGCTTGGGCGCAGGTTTCTTTGGCGGTGAAGGTTTTATTCTGCAAAAGCTCGAAGGTGATGGTCTAGCATTTGTGCATGCAGGCGGCGCTTTGATCGAAAAGAATTTGCAGCCTGGCGAGACTTTACGGGTCGATACGGGGTGTGTGGTTGCGTTCACCAGTAACGTCGATTTTGATATCCAATTTGTCGGTGGCGTAAAGACTGCTTTGTTCGGCGGTGAAGGTATTTTCTTCACAACTCTGCGCGGCCCGGGTAAAGTGTGGTTGCAATCGCTACCGTTGGCACGGATGGCAAATCGGATTGTCGGTGCGTCAAAAATGGGCGGTAGCCGTGGTGGCGAGGAAGGGTCGGTGTTGGGTGGTTTGGGGAATCTGTTTGAGCGTAACTAGGTTATTTCATTGGCATTGTGCATGTCAAATGTGTTAATGAAAAAGGGGGGACTGAATTTCAGTCCCCTTTTTTCTTAGGTGCGACAAGTTTTCACAGCCTATTCCATAAACCGTCCAATATACTCATCACTATGAATAAACTGCCCGATGAGCGTCACACTATCCGTCTGAGGCTGGTTCAGAAGTTGATCGAATGTGACTGGATCAGGTGCTCGACCAAGGAGTCCCACGAAGTCCAGAGTCAATGCGACTTTGCTTTGCGAAGCGGCCTTGAACTCAGTCGATTCGGTAAAGCTCGCGAGTAAATCGCCACGATTAAATCCACTAATGAGTTGATTCATCCAATAAGCTTTGCCGGCAGCGTCAGCAGGGCGGTGCAATACGTTCTGATAAACCAGATCGAGGAACTGCTCGTTACCCAGACTATTGTATTTCTGTTCGAATTCAGTGCTGGCCACAAAGGAGCGTGCAATCGAAGACAAAGACATCCCCTCTTTAAACTGCGTAATCCAGTAAGCCAAACCATCGCGGTCAGGTACGCGGTCAAAGGCGCCAAAGTACAAGCGCGCCAAACTACCAATCCCCTTTTGGAATTCCGTCGACACGAGGAAAGAAGCCGCCACCTGCTCACGACTCATGCCACCTTGTTCAATC
>CAYXJI010000082.1:11767-12064 GCA_964465175.1 uncultured Burkholderiaceae bacterium
TGAGACCTGTGGTATCGGCTTCACGGAACAAGAAGTCACGATACATCTGCATGGCAAACATGTCGGCACGTTGCAAGACGTTATTGTCTTTGACGAGTGGGTTGGTGCTCATCGTGGTTTCAACGGCATCGGGGATGCCATCGCTGTCCCAATCGGCAGAAATATTACTGAATGCGGATGCCGATTGCTTCCAACCCAAGCCACCTTGAATCTGAATCTTACCGTCAGCTTGCGCCGTTAAGTCGAAAGGACTGCCATCGGTGATTTGGAGATCAACGCGGTATTCCCCATTGATCA